>JAQGJF010000897.1 GCA_028290765.1 Tardiphaga sp. | reverse complement strand
CCGACATCCAGCGCGACGCGGTAAAGGACCTGAAAGCCGCGCGCGAAGCCTTGGGGCGCGAGGGAGACGCCCTGATCTGCGACGTGCTCGGCCGCGGCATGTCGATCGCGCAAGCCGCGTATGTCCGCGGCATGTCGTCGGAGACCGACCGCAAATACATCGGCAAGCGATTCCGTGAATGCCTGTCCACGCTGGCGCTTCGCTTCGGCTATGCCAACCGGGAAGCCGACCCGGCATCGGATTAATTCCAGCAGAGGATCATCGCCATGATGGCCAAGACCGAAGAGCTTCCGCGCAGCAATGTCGACGACCAGCCGGCCGTCAAATCCGTCACCCACGGCCCGCCCGGGCTCTACGCGCCGGAACTCGCCGCGCAGATCCTGCGCGAGGTCGAGAGCGGCCGGACGCTGTACGATGTGTGCCGCGATCACGGCATCCCCGCCTACAGCACCGTGCGCGGCTGGATGCAGAAGGATCGCGACGGCTTTGCCGCGCGCTTGCGTCATGCCCGCACTGTCAACCGCGGCCGGCGCAGCCGCGCCACGATCTACACGGCCGAGCTGGCCGAACGGGTTCTGCAGGGGCTGTTGAGCGGCCGGCCGCTGCGCGACATCTGCCTCGACGACGGCATGCCGGCGGCCAGCACCGTGCGGCTGTGGGTGAGCGTCGATCGCGACGGCTTTGCCGATCGTTACCGGCGCGCGCGAGAGAGCGGCGGGCCGCCGCGCGGCGGTCATCCGACGGTCTACACCAACGAACTGGCCCAGCGCCTGCTGCTGCAGCTGGCCGAGGGCCGCACCCTGACCGACGTCTGCAGGGACGACGGCATGCCCTGCCATGCGACGGTACGGAACTGGGTACTCGAGGACCGCGAGGGCTTCGCCAGCCGCTACCGCGCGGCGCGTCATTTCGGCCTTCACCTCGTCTGCGACCAGATTATGGAAATCGCCGACGACAGCGGCCGTGACTGGCGGATGCGGCACCGCAAGGACGGCACCATCGAGGCCGTCCCCGATCGCGAGCACATCGCGCGCTCCCGGCTGCGCTGCGACGTCCGGCGCCGGATCGTGACGGTCCTGTCGGCCGGGCTGACGGATCCGGGCCCGCCATCCGCCGAGATATTCGGCCAGCCCGAGCCCGACGACGATCTCGCGCGGGTGTTCAAGGCGATCGAGGCGTGGAGCGCCGAGCAGGGACCAGGGCCGTGAATGAGCGTACCAGTTAGTTCGGCGACATCAGCCCCGTCATTGCGAGCGAAGCGAAGCAACCCAGGAGCCAGGAAGCAAGAACTGGATTGCTTCCTCCTTCGCTCTTCGAGCTTCGGCGGACGCAGTCGTCGCAAGAGCTCCTCGCAATGACGGAGTTAGCTATCCCGATTCAGCTTAAAGCCATCATGCACTAACCCGCCCGAATCGCCCCGCGCGCTGGCGATATGTTCTCGCTCCCCCACAGCACGATCACCGCCGCGGCCAGTTGCAGCGCGATGCAGACCGCCAGCGCGGCGCCATAACCGCCGCTCAGGCCGCGCACCAGGCCGAGCAATGCGGGGCCGAACGAGCAGGCGATGCGCTGATCGCGGTCGACAGTCCGAGCACAATGGTGAAGGCCGAGGCTTCGAATTCGCGGTGAATGATCAGGGGCGGCAGGGTGATCAGATTGCCGGGCTTCTCACAAATCTTTCCGCAAAATCGAGACCGCGTACATTTGCAAAGCGCCAAGGACCAGCGGTCCAATGGTTTTTCCGATATCTTGTTGATAGAGACCTACAGCTCCATCGGAAAATTGTATGAGGCCGGCGAGAAGACCCAGAACCTCCAAGCTTGACTGCGAGCGTCGATACATTGCTGCCAACGCCATCAAGGCGAGCGGAAGCGTTCGAGCGGCGGCGTACATGGCGAAGATGAATGATGCCTGTGTTTGTGCTGAACCGGCGGGCAGAACGTATTCAGGTTTGAAAAGCCCGGCAATCGAAAACCCGCTTGCAACCAGGACATTTAAGGCTGTGATTGCGGACGCCAGGCGCATGCGCGTTGCGGACGCTGCTGTCATTCCGGCGCTCCTTATCGACCTATCTGGAACTCTCGATGGCTGCGGCATTACGACATAGAACTTGCGCCGATAATCATAGCATACTATCATTATGCTCAAAATCGATTGTCAAAAATATGACGGAGCGTTTCCGCGGACCGTCAAAGGGAGCGATTTGGCGATGCAGAGGCCGTACATCGTAGGACTGGGTGGAACCACGCGCATTGGCTCATCGACGGAAAAAGCGCTCGCCCTGGCTCTCAAGGCCGCTGCGGCGCAGGGCGCAGATACATTGCTGTTGTGTGGCGCCGACCTCGACCTGCCCGCTTACGCACCAGATGCAGCGGCGACCGCCAAGGCCAGGCGCATTGCGACCGAATTGAGCAGGGCTGACGGAATCATTCTTGGGACGCCCGGCTATCACGGCGGAATTTCCGGTCTGGTCAAGAATGCGCTCGACTATACCGAAGACCTGAGAGGCGACAAACGACCGTATCTTGCGGGACGGCCCGTCGGATGTCTCGTCACCGCGGCCGGAGAGCAGGGCGCGGTGACGACGCTTGGTGCGCTGCGGTCGGTGGTCCACGCATTGCGCGGCTGGCCCACTCCTCTGGGTGTCACCATTATCACCTCGGATCCGGTATTCGACGCTGCAGGCAACTGCCTGTCGCCACGGGTCGAGGGGCAACTCCGGATCCTGTCACAGCAGGTGCTGGATTTCGCGCGGCTGCAACGCGAGCCCGCCGGCGCACCGATCGCCGCGTGCGGTTGAGGCGTATCCGCCGCTCACATCCATCCAACGCTGCCCGGGGACGCCGCTTGCTTAAGCACAGGCGCACTGTAAACAATCAGTCGCGCCTTTCACCGCTTCGGCACGGCCCATCGTCCTCGGAACCAGAAGAATGCCCCGCAAGAAGACCACCTCCGAAACCATCGAAACACCGCGGCCGGTCGACCAGCAGAGAATTCTCGGTCTGGCGGTCAATACGCTGGGGCGAAACATCCTCTGGAGCCTGTCGCGGCGCACGGCCAGGCACGGCGCCCTGCCCGGCGTCTATCCGGTGATCGCCTGGCTGATGCAATTATCCGATTCCACCCAGGGCGAACTGTCCCGCCTGATCGGCATCGAACAGCCGACCATGGCGGTGACGCTGCGGCGGATGGAGCGCGACGGGCTGATCCAGCGAACCCCCGATCCTGACCATGGCCGGCGCAGCCACATCAAGCTCACCGCGAAAGGCCGGAGCGTCAGCCAAGTGATGCGCGGCGCCGCCCATGACGTCGAGAAGATCGCCACCGAGGGGCTGACGGTGGCGGAAGTGGCGCAATTCTTCCGGCTTGCCGGCGTGATGATCCAGAACCTGAACGTCGAGCGCTACGGGCGGAAATAGCGCCCCTGCTTTCCGGCCGCCCTCGACACCCCAAATTCACCGTTCCGGGCCAGCCCCCGACCGTGACGAAATAAAGCCGCCGTTCGCCAACGGCGCTTGACTCTGCCGTCATCACAATCATAGCATGCTATCATCTTGAACAAGACGAAGCGCGCCAGAGCGCTCACGCATGGGAGGTGGCGATGTCGGCATTGGATCCGCTGCAGTTCTATTTGATGCACTTCATGCCGTATCCGGACGTGGCGCCGGACCGGCCGCAGGGGCAATGGGTCGATATCCCAAATTCGCGTTTCGATC
>JAQGJF010000851.1 GCA_028290765.1 Tardiphaga sp. | reverse complement strand
TGCGGTACGTACCGGCGCTATGCCACGCCATGCGGATGAACAACCCGCCATAGTGACCGAAGTCGGCCGGCCACCACTCCTTCGATACGGTCATCAAGGCATCCAGATACTTGAACACGGCGTCGATGTCGAGGCTCTCGAATTCCTTGGCGTAGTTGAAGGCCTGGCCCATCGGATCGGCGGCAGGGTGCTTCGCGTGCAGCACGCCAAGATCGAGGTGCTCCGGCCACCAGTCGCGGTTCGTGTGTCCGTGGGTGCCTCCGGTGAACGGGCACTTGCCCGCGCCTTCGTCAGTCTTTGCGTCCATGTTTTTTCTCCGATCGTGTTCTGCAGTTTGCTTGGCAGTTGTCTTGGTGTTGTTCCATACCGGACGAGTGTGACGTCCCGGACCGGTTGATCCGGGTGTCCTGGAACAGGCTGGACCCCCTCCAGCTGGTGCCGGTCGTGAACTGGAAGCGCGCAGCCATGGCTGTATCCCTTCCGGCAAATGGGGGCAGGGCGCATCTGACTGGAAGGTGACCCGCAACAACCTTGATCCGGAATAACCAGATCAGCGCCGCTCCGCGGGGAATGGGGACCTCTCGTCAAATCCGCCGAAGCCTTACCTTGGAAGATATCTAACATCAGGTCCAGTCGAATTGTCTTGAGCTTGCGATCAGTTTATCTGATCGGAGATGATCACGCTCCGACAGCTTCGTTATCTCGCGGCCCTGGCCAAACATGGCCATTTCGGCCGTGCCGCCGAGGCCTGCACGGTGACCCAGCCGGCACTGTCGATGCAGATCCGCGACCTCGAGCGCACGCTGGGCGTCAAGGTGGTGGAACGCCGGCCGGGCGAGGTGATGCTGACCGATGTCGGCCGCGAAATCGCCCGCCGCGGCGAGGACGTGCTGGCGGCGTCGCTCGACCTGGTCGATTTTGCCCGGCATCGCGGCGGGCTGTTGACCGGCCGGCTGACGCTGGGCGTGATTCCGTCGCTGGCGCCCTACCTGCTGCCGCGGATTCTCCCGGTGCTGCAAAAGCAGTTTCCGGAACTGCGGCTGGAATTGCGCGAGACCCAGACCCGGCAGCTGGTCGATGAGGTCAAGAGCGGCGGCCTCGACGCCGCGATGCTGGCGCTGCCGCTCGGCGAGCCCGACATCGACACGCTATCCCTGTTCGAGGATCTGTTTCTGCTGGCGGTGCCGTCCGACGATCCGCGGCCGCGCGACAGCCGCGTCAAGGCCCGCGAGATCGATCAGAGCCGGCTGATCCTGCTGGAGGATGGCCATTGCCTGCGCGACCAGGCGCTGGCGTTTTGCGCCACCGCGCGTGGCGCTCCCGGTATCGGCGCCGCCGGCATGGCGTTCGCGGCTTCGAGCCTGTCCACCGTGATGCAGATGGTCGCCTCCGGCTACGGCGTCACGCTGATCCCGCAAATCGCCGCCGATGTCGAACGGCGCGACGACCGGGTGAAATTCCTGCGGCTGGAAAATCCGCAGCCCGGCCGCACCATCGGCCTGGCGTTCCGCCGCACCTCGCCGCGCAAGGCGGATTTTGCGGCATTGGGCGAGGTGGTGAAGGCGAGTGTGGCTGACCAGCCGGAGCGCGGCGTCATGCGGCAGTGATGGCCGGACCAGGGACCCATCACCGGCGGGCGGTGTCCGATCCCGGCTCGGGCTTGTTCTCCTAAAGAGCGCTTTATGAATCCCTTTGTTGAGCTAGCGGCAACAATTGCACTATCATCGGCCGACATTGCTTGCAGGACAGGGGCCGATGGAAGCGCACAAGCTCGGGCTGATCTCGTCGCGGCTGCACTATTTCCAGACCGTCGCTCAGCTCGGCTCCATCAGGGGAGCGGCCAAGGCGCTCAATGTGGCCCCTTCGGCGATCAGCCGGACGGTTCAGGCGCTCGAAGAAGTGCTCGGACTGCCCTTGTTCGAGCGGGTTCGCCGGCGGCTGAAGCTGACCAGCGCTGGCGAGATACTGGTCTATCATGCCCGCGCCAGCGCCTCGGAGCTCAATCAGGCCTGTTCGTTCATCAACGACCTCACCGGCTTGCGACGCGGCAAGATCACGGTGTCCGCCGTGGAAAGCATCACGCGCGGACTTCTGCCGGAGATTCTGGCGCAGTTCTGGGAGCGCCTGCCCAACGTCGCGGTCGAAGTTCGAACCGTAGGCTCGAGCGAAGCCCTGCGCCTGGTTGCCGAGGGCGAAACCGAACTCGGCATCGCCTTCGACACCAAGGCGCCGCGAGGAACGCAGCGTCTTGCCGCCGCCAGTCTTTCGCTCGGGGCGCTGTTATGGCCGGGTCATCCGCTCGCTGGGCGCAAGGAGGTCAGGCTCAACGATTTCTCCCGAGAGCGCGTTTTCCTTTCGGATGCCACGCTGGCGCTGCGGTCATCGATCGAGGGCGCACTGCTCGACAGCCGTATCGACTTCGACCCGCGCGCGGTCACCAATTCGATCGACCTGATGGCCAAATGCGTCACCTCCAAGCTCGGAGTTGCATTCCAGACCCGGGTGGGCGTCGAAAGCGAATTGCGCCGCAAGGAGCTGGTGTTCGTGCCGCTGCGCGACCCGGCCTTGCGTCCGCGGCGGCTGCTTCTGGCGTCCCGCGCCAAGACGTTTCCGACCGAGCCGCCGGCGCTGCTTGCCAGGCTTTTGACCGCGTCGATCGGCGGTCTCGACGGCCAATGAACGCTCCGGAGTTGTTGCCTATTTGAGAACATCACGATCGCTACTTAGCGGCTATCTGGAACGGCTGCAGGGCCCTAGGTTCGAGCCGCAAAGGATCGGCGGATGGGTTCTCGAGCAGCAATTCGGTCTCGCGGCACGGAGCCGCGTCAGGCGTCGCGATCCGCTGCTGGTCCGTCCGTTGCGGGCGCAAGCCTTGACCGGCGAGGCGCCACCCATGCCGTGATCGATCCCACGCCTCAACCGATCACCTCTGCCGCCAATGGCGACGGTCCCGACCGCGGCGCCGATCCGTCCGGCAAGGTCATTGAATTCGAAGGCGTCTCGGTCAGCTTCGGACAGGGCTCGAACGGCACGACGGCGCTGGACGAGACGACGCTCGACATCCGAAACGGCGAGTTCATCTCCTTTGTCGGTCCGTCGGGCTGCGGCAAGTCGACGATCCTGCGTCTGGTCAGCGGCCTTGTTCGCCCGACCAATGGCGTCGTCGTGGTCGGTGGCCGCGAAGTCGGCGCCAAGGCGCTGCGGGTCGGCATGGCGTTCCAGAACGCCAGCATGATGCCATGGCTGACGGTCGAGCGGAACGTGATGCTGCCGCTCAAGATCGTGCAGCCCTACCGCGCCGATTATCGCCGCAAGCGCAAGAGCGAATATCGCGACAAGGTCCGCGCGCTGCTGGCGCAGGTCGGGCTCAAGGATTTCGCCGATCATTTTCCGTGGCAATTGTCCGGCGGGATGCTGCAGCGGGCCAATCTCTGCCGGGCCCTGATTCATGAACCGTCGCTGCTGCTGCTCGACGAGCCGTTCGGCGCGCTCGATCAGTTCACCCGCGAGGAGCTCTGGGGGATCCTGCAGGCGCTGTGGCTGGCCAAACGCCCGACCGTGCTGCTGGTGACGCATGATTTACGCGAGGCGAGCTATCTGTCGTCACGGATCTGCGTCATGAGCCCGCGTCCCGGCCGTGTCATCGACGACAGCGAGGTCAGGTTCGCCTATCCGCGCACCCTCAATACGACCTACGAGCCGGATTTCGTCGCGCTCGGCAAGCGGTTGCGCGATCTCATCGTTCCGGCTCAAACCGACGGAGCGGCATGATCATGGCCGCGCGCATGAGCCGGCTCCTCGCTGCCACCGCCGTCATCTTCGGCTTCTTTGCCGCCTGGGAATTGCTCTGTCGTCTGCTGCACGTCAGCGACCTGGTGCTGCCGCTGCCGAGCCGGATCCTGCTCACC
>JAQGJF010000810.1 GCA_028290765.1 Tardiphaga sp. | reverse complement strand
CGCCGCAAAGGCGAACAGCGTGAACAGCCCGACCATCGCCAATAGCGCCAGCAAGCCCAGAATGTAGGGCTGCGCCTGGGTGCGGCCCAGCGTCATGAACGCAACCGCCGCGGCGATGATCGCGCCCGCAACCAGCAGCACGAAGACGATGCTGCCGCTGCGCCGGCCGGCTTCATGCACCGTCATCGGCTCGTGCGCCAGATCGTTGTCGGTCCCGGTGGTCATCAGACGGTGTGCAACCTGTTCAGCAGCCTGTTAAAATGCGCGCAACGTGCCCGCGCGCCGCCTCCTGAGTGCCTGAATCGGACCAGCAAGCGCAAGCATATCGTGCCGCAATTCCGCTCATTTCCCGCACGATCGCGATCGAAGGGCCGGAACCGTCCCCAGTTTAGGCGCGGCGCCCGGAAATACCACGCTTGAGGCCCATCACATAACCGATGATTTCGGCGACGGCCTGATAATGCTCGACGGGGATTTCATCGTCGACCTCCACGGTGGCGTACAAAGCGCGGGCCAACTGCACGTTTTCAACGGTCGGAATATCGTGGGCCTTGGCCACCTCCTTGATCTTCTGCGCGATCGCATCGGCGCCCTTGGCCACGCAGATCGGCGCCGGCATGCCGCGTTCGTACTGCAGCGCCACCGCGTAGTGGGTCGGGTTGGTGATGACCACGGACGCCTTGGGCACCGCCGCCATCATGCGCTTCTTCATGCGCTGCTGGCGCAACTGCCTGATCTTGCCCTTGATGTGGGGGTCGCCTTCGGACTGCTTGTACTCTTCCTTGACTTCCTGCAGTGACATCTTCTGCTTCTCGTACCAGGTCCGGTATTGGAAGAAGAAGTCGGCGATCGCGACCAGCGCCAGCATGGCGACCACCGCGCCCATCAATTGCAGCGTCAGCGTCGTGGTCACGCCCATCAGCGCCATCGGATCGAACCGGATCATCGCATCGAGACGATGACGCTCCGGCCACAGCACCGCGACCATGACGATGCCGAGCGCGATCAGCTTGAACAAACCTTTAAGGAAATTCGCCGCCGCCTGCTTGCCGAACAGCCGCTTGGCGCCGGCCATCGGCGAAATCTTGCTGAATTTGGGCGTCAGGGACTCCGTCGACCACACCATGCGGTGCTGGATCATGTTGCCGGCCAGCGCCGCGATGATCAGAAACAGGAACGGCATGCCGAGCGCGGAGAGCACCGCATAGCTGAGGCTTTGCGCCAGCGCGAGCAGGCCCGGCCCGTCGGTATGGATCATCCAGGAATTCGCGATCAGATTACGCAGCGGCATCTGGATGCCGCTGCCGATCGATCCCGAAAACGACGACACCACCAGGGTGCCGCCCGCGATCAGGAACCAGGTATTGACCTCCTGGCTCTTGGCGACGTCGCCGCGCTCATGGGCATCGTCCAGCCGTTTTTGCGTAGGGTCCTGTGTTTTCTCTGCATCTTCATCGGCCATGGGTCAGGCTCTCAGCGTAACGGCATCAAATCGTGCATGACGCCGATGAAGTAATCCATGTAGGTTCCCATCATCGTCGTCAGCACGGCGGCGAAGATCAGGAATCCGGCCAGGATCGACAGCGGTACGCCGACGAAATAGACCTGCATTTGCGGCATCAGCCGCGCCAGCACGCCAAGCCCGACGTTGAACACCAGGCCGAACACCAGAAACGGCGCGGCGAGCTGCATGCCGATCTTGAAGGCGGCGGCGAAGGCGCGGGTGGCAAGGGCCGCGACATCGCCGCTCGGCATCATTTCGCCGGGCGAAAAGATCGCGTAACTGTCGTTGAGTGCCGCAATGACGAGATGATGGCTGTCGGTGGCGAACAGCAGCGTCAGGCCCAAAATTGTGAGGAAGTTGCCGATCAGCAGGCCCTGCTGGCCCTGGGTCGGATCGATGGCGGTGACGAAACCGAGGCCGAGCTGCTGGGCGATCACCGAGCCCGCCACCTGCAGCGCCGAGAGCGTCACCCGCGCCGTCGCGCCGAGCACCACGCCGATGATGATCTCATGCAGCATCAGGACCAATAGCGGCGTCAGCGACCCCATGTCGACATGGTAGGCGGCGCGATGCAGCGGCAGGATGATCAGCGTCAGCGCCAGCGCGATCGAAAGCTTGACCCTTGTCGGGATGTTGACCTCGCCGAGCCCCGGCAACAGCATCACCATCGCGCCGATACGGGCGAAGGTCAGCATGAAGGCCGCGGCAAGCGCGGGCAAAAGCGAGACATCGATGCGCATGGCTCGAGGTTGTGCATCAGCCACCGATGATTCGCGACGATATCCGCATCATATGGCTGTGAAGCGAGTCCGCCATGAACGGCAGCGCCAGCAGCAAAGTGACGAAAATCGCGAGTATTTTCGGCACGAAGACCAGCGTCTGCTCCTGGATCTGGGTCAGCGCCTGCACCAGCGAGACCGCCACGCCGACCACGAGGCCGACCACCATCAAGGGCGACGACACCACCACGATGGTCCAGATCGCATCGCGCGCGACGTCGAGGGTTTCAGCACCGGTCATTTGTGATTATCCTTGTGTGGCGACGCGAGCATCTTGTTCCTCATGATGAGGAGCGGCTGTTACTGACCTCATCCTGAGGAGCCGTGTCCCTGCGGCGGGATCCTCAGGATGAGGGCTGTGATCAGATCGGCATCTTCATGATGTCTTCGTAGGACTGGATGACGCGGTCGCGCACCGACACCAGGGTCGATACCGCGACGTCGGTTTCCGCCACCGCCGTCACCACGTCCATCACATTGGCCTTGCCCGACGCCATCGCCACCGTCTGCGCATCGGACTTGCGGCCGGCGTCCATGACGCTGCCCAGCGCTTCCTTGACCATCGCACCGAACGACGTCCCATTGCTTTCGCCGGACTTGCCGGCGGCGGGATTGCCGAGCTTGGCGAGACTTGCATAGGCGTTTGCTGCGGAGATCGGCGATGCCATGGCTTAAGCCTTCCTGTTTTTAGGATTTGAGGATGTCGAGCGTGCGTTGAATCATCCGGCGCGTGGCGCTGATGATGTTGAGATTGGCCTCGTAGGACCGCTGCGCGTCGCGCATGTCGGTCAGTTCGACCAGCGAATTGACGTTGGGGTATTTGACATTGCCGGCGACGTCGGCCGCCGGATTGCTGGGCTCGTATTTGACGCGGAAAGGCGTGGTATCGGGCTTGATCTTGCCGAGCGAGACGACTTTGGCATCCAGCGCGCGATCCAGCGTCGAGGAGAAAGTCGGCACCTTGCGGCGATACGGATCGCCGCCGGGGTTCATCGCCGTCGAATCCGCGTTGGCGATATTTTCCGAGATCACCCGCATCCTTCCTGCCTGCGCGCGCAGGCCGGAGGTGGCGATCCCCATCGATCTGGCGAAGTCTCCACTGTCGTCTGCCATGATGTGGTTTCCTTAAGGGCGCGGTGGCGTCATCGTTTCCCGATGGCGGTCTTGAGCAGGCCGAGACTGCGGCTGTAGAGCGAGGTCGCGGCGGCGTAATCCATCTGGTTGGCCGAGACCTTGAGCATCTCGTCTTCGAGCGTGACGGCGTTGCCGGCGGGACGGGTTTCGAAGCCGCCCTTGTTATCCGGCGCAAAACTCTCGACGCCGCCGGTCTGGGCGAGATGGCTGGTCGAGGTGCGCAGCATCGCCAGTGACCCCATCGGGCCGCCAGCCGCCCGCTCGCCGGTGCGATCGAATTTCGGTTCCACGAGGTCGCGCGGCCTGAAATTGGGAGTATCGGAATTGGAGATGTTTTCGGCCAACACACGCTGGCGTTCCTGATGCCATTGCATCTTGGTGCGCAGCGCCGACAAGGCGGGAAGATCGGTGATGGACATCGGCTGGTCTCCGCTCTCACCTCAGGCGGCGCGCCGTCGAGGTGGGCAGAATTTGCCGCCCTTATGGTTAACAGCGGGTTAAGATCGGCCAAGGAAGTTAATAGCGGTTAATCCGGGCAGGGGAAAAATCCGCTCCCGGGCGCGCTCCATCGCTTTTTCGCCGCGATTGCCGCCTTAACCATCCAAGTCATTGATGGGCCGAGGATGCAGCAGGGGATCAGAAGGCGTTTTGGCGCCGCCGATTCATGGTCTATCAAGAAAGCGGGCGGCAATTTTTGCCTTATGTTATTAAGGCTTTAAGCATAAGGCTTGGGACATCGCGCGATAGCGCAGGACTCCACGCGCGTTCCGCGTTTATTATAGCCTTCCCGATCCGTATTGGGCGATTCTGGGGCGGGAAGAAGGCGCACTCTGCCGGGGACAACGTATGCAGGCTCTTACATTCTTTTTCGCCTTTGTGGCGGTTCTGGCGCTGATCGGCGTCGCAGCGTGGCTGGTCCGCCGTTTTGCCGGCAATCGGCTGGGGACCAATGCCAATCGCGGGCGGATGCCGCGACTGGCGGTGATCGACGCCGCCGCCGTGGACGGCCGCAGACGCCTGGTGCTGGTCCGGCGCGACAATGTCGAGCATC
>JAQGJF010000799.1 GCA_028290765.1 Tardiphaga sp. | reverse complement strand
GCCTTCTGCATCGCCTCGATCGATTGCCGGGCGCGCTCGACCGTGTAGTCGAGCGGCTTTTCCAGCAGCACATGTTTTCCCGCGGCGGCGCAGCGAAGCACCAGGTCGCGGTGCGTCATCGGCGGCGTCAGCAGGACGACGGCGTCGACCTTGGGATCGGCCAGCACCGCGTCGAGGTCGCCGGTGACCGGCAGATCCGGATGAAGTTTTCCGAATGATTCCCGCCGCGCCGCGGTCGGGGACTGGCAGGCCACGATCCGGGCCCGGTCCTTGAGCTCGCGAAGGCTCTGGATATGGGGCTTGTGAGCCATGCCGAGACCCACCACCGCAATTCCGATTGTCATTTCCTGAACTCCGCGTCCCGCTTTTCCTGGAAGGCGCGAATGCCTTCCATATGATCGCCTGCGGCAAAGCAAAGCGTATTCATTTCATTCTCGTATCTGAGACCAGCCGGCAGCGCCGAAGTCAACGCCATCCGGACCGACGCCTTGACCGATTCCACCGCCACCGGACTATAGCCCGCCAGCTTCCGGCACAAGGCGCGCGCGGTATCCTCGACGGCCGCATCCTCGACCAGATATTCGGCAAGACCAAGCCTGTGGGCCTCCTCCGCATCGATCGGATCGCCGGTCATGAGCAGCCGCATGGCCTGGCCATATCCGATCAGGCGCGGCAGCATCTGCGACGCGCCGCCGCCGCCAACCCAGCCCCGCTGCACCTCGGGAAACCCGAATTTCGCCCCGCGCCCCATGACGCGGAGGTCCGCCGACAAGGCCAGTTCGGCGCCGCCGCCGAGCACCCAGCCATGGAGCGCCGCCACCACGGGCTTGCGCACCTCGCGCAGCACGGTGGCGTATTCGATCCGGTTGCGGAATTTCCAGGACGACGAATACTCCGCCAGTGCGTTGAGGTCGCTGCCGGCGCAGAACGCCCGCGCCCCCGCCCCTCGCACCAGCACCACCCGGACGTCGTCGTCGCGATCGATCTGGCGGCAGAGGCCCTCCAGGGTCGCAGCCATCGCCGGGGTGACGGCGTTCAGCTTGGCCGGGCGGTTGAGGACGATCTCGGCGACAAAACCGTCCTTCTTCAAGAACACCTCGTTTTCCATCAGGACTTCCTTTCAGTGATGAACGTTTGACGAAGGGGGCAGGAAAGGTGCACGAAGCAGGCATGAAGCGAGCCAAGCGCCTCCAGAAACCACAGCGGGTGACCTTGCACCATTTGGCGGAGCACGCCGGCGTGTCGCGGGCGACGGTGTCGCTGGTGCTGCGCAAGAGCCCGCTGGTGGCCGACACCACACGGGCCAGCGTGCTCGAGGCCGTCGAAAGCCTCGGCTACATCTACAACCGCGGGGCCGCCAATCTGCGGACTCAGCGCTCGCACACCATCGGCGTCGCCATCAACGAACTCACCAATCCTTATTTCGCCGAATTGACGGCGTCGATCCAGCGGGCATTTTCCGATCTCGGACGCACCGTGTTCATCGCCAATTCCGAAGAGGATCCGGCCCGTCAGGACCAGTTCATCGCCACCATGCGCGAATACAATGTCGACGGGCTGGCGATCTGCCCGTCGCAGGGAACCCAGCGCCAGACCCTGCGGCGGCTGAAGGACCTCGGCATTCCCTGCGTGCTGATCTCGCGCAATGTCGCCGGCTGCGGCCTCGATTATGCCGGCCACGCCAATCAGGCCGGTATGCAGATGGCGACCGAGCACCTGATCGGGCTTGGCCATCGCCGCATCGCCATGGTGGGGGGAACCGATCTGATCTCCACCGGCGCGGAACGGCGAGCCGGGTATCGCGAGGCGCTGATGCGGCATGGCCTCGCCGTCGATCCCGATTTGGTCATCGAGGGACCGCCAACCCGCAGTTTTGGCGCCGCCACGGTCAAGGCGCTGCTCGGCGGCAACAATCCGCCGACGGCGGCGGTCTGCTTCAATGACGTCGTCGCCTTCGGTGTCATGCTGGGCCTGCGCCAGGTCGGCCGCGAGCCGGGCCGGGATTTTGCGGTGATGGGCTATGACGATCTCGCCGAAGCTGAATTGTGGACGCCGGCGCTCTCGACGGTTGCGATCGATTCCGTCGGCATCGGCGCCGCCGCGGCGCAGATGTTGCTGGAACGGATTGAAAATCCCGATGCGCGGCCGCGCCGGGTGGTGCTGCAACCGAAGCTGATGCTGCGCGAATCCAGCTGTCCGCCGCGCCGATAGGCCGGCGCTCACGTCGATCGGGTCGCCCGCCGCGAATATGACGCGTTGCGAAATATGACCCGACCGGCACGACATGCCCTCTCCCTGCACAACTTTTTCCCAAGCCGGCTTTGATTTGGCTGCTACAATAGGTGACGATTGACACGCCGTCACCCACAATTTAGAACGATCTAATAAGGCAAATAACGGCAAAACGGAGGATTCATGGCAATTTGCAATTTGCGAAGTCCGTCGTCCCCGCCCGGTTCCACGCGCGGCCCGCGCCAGCCACGCTTGCACTGAGAGGGCGCCTCATGCTGCGCTTCATCGTTTCGCGGCTCGGGATCACCGTGATGATGGCTCTGCTGGCCACGCTGGTGATCTTTCTGATCGCCAACATGGTGCCTGGCGATCCGGTGCTGGCGCAGCTCGGCGACGTTGCCGCTTCCAACAAGGAATTCGTCGCCGAATGGCGCGCCAAATGGGGGCTCGATCTGCCGCTGTGGGAGCGCTACTTCGTTTTCCTGAAAGGTCTGGCGCATGGCGATCTCGGCGTTTCGATTTCCTCGCAGCGTCCGGTCCTGCAGGACATCGCGCAATTCGCGCCGGCGACGCTGGAACTGGCGACGATCAGTTTCCTGCTCGCGATCATCATCGGCATTCCGCTCGGCATCGTCGCCGCGGTGAAGCGCGACAGCTGGGTCGATCATCTGGCGCGGCTGGTCTCGCTGGTCGGGGTCTCGTCGCCGACCTTCTGGCTGGCGTTCATCGTGCTGGCGATTTTCTACGGCGGACTCGAGATCGCGCCGGGGCCGGGCCGGCTGGATGCCATCGCCTTTCCGCCGCCCACCGTGACCGGCCTGATGCTGATCGACAGCCTGCTGGCCGGCGACTGGGATACATTTCGCGACGCCGCCGCCCATCTCACGCTGCCGTCGATCGTGCTGGCCGCCGCGACGCTGGGACTGATCACGCGCACCATGCGCGCCAGCATGCTTGAAAGCATCCAGCAGGATTATGTGCGGGTCGCGCGCGCCAAGGGCCTGAAGCCCTTTACCATCATCATGGGTCACGTGCTGCCCAACGCCTTGATCCCGGTGGTCACCCTCGGCGGCCTCGCCTATGCGAACCTCCTGACCGGCGCAGTGATGACGGAAACGGTTTTTTCCTGGCCCGGTCTCGGGCGCTATACGTTCCGCAGCGCCGCCACGCTCGACGTCCCGGCCATCATGGGCATCACGCTGATCGTGGCGCTGGTCTATCTTTTGGTAAATCTCCTCACCGACATCAGCTACGCCCTGCTCGATCCCAGGGTGAACCGATGAGCGTGGTGCTGGACCATCAGGCCCCCGCGCTGGTCATTGCGCGCGTGCCAACCGCCGCCGAGCGCTGGCGCAAACGCTACGGCCTCGCCACCT
Organism: Tardiphaga sp.; assembly: GCA_028290765.1. The sequence continues at coordinate 15 of JAQGJF010000799.1, read as the reverse complement.
TCGGCGCCGGCATCG
>JAQGJF010000728.1 GCA_028290765.1 Tardiphaga sp. | reverse complement strand
GCGCGGCATGCTGCCAAAACTCCGTCAACGATGTGCTTGCACCCATGTCCGCAGATGCGAACGAACATCCCGACCCACAGCCCCCCGCCGAGGCACCGCATTATCTCGGCCATCGCGAGCGGCTGCGCGAGCGATTTCGCAACGCCGGCACCGATGCGTTGAGCGACTATGAATTGCTCGAGATGGCGCTGTTCGCCGCGCAGCCGCGGCGCGACATGAAACCGCTGGCGAAATCGCTAATCAAGAAGTTCGGTTCCTTCGCCGAAGTGATGCACGCCCCTGAAGCCCGGCTGCGGGAGGTCAAGGGCCTTGGCGACGCGTCGATCAACCTGATCAAGCTGATCGCCGCAGCATCCAGCCGTATCGCCAAGGCACAGGTGCCGCAGCGCACTTTGCTCTCATCCTGGGCCAGCGTGATCGACTATTGCCGGACCGCGATGGCCTTCGCCGACAAGGAGCAGTTCCGCATCCTGTTTCTCGACAAACGCAACCAGTTGATCGGGGACGAGGTGCAGCAGATCGGCACCGTCGATCATACCCCGGTCTATCCGCGCGAGGTGGTGAAACGCGCCCTCGAACTATCGGCCACCGCTGTGATCCTGGTGCATAACCATCCGAGTGGCGACCCGACTCCGTCGCAGGCCGACATCCAGATGACGAAAGCCATTATCGACATCGCCGCTCCGCTCGGCATCTCGGTGCACGACCACATCATCGTCGGCAAGAACGGGCATGCAAGCCTGAAGGGGCTGAAGCTGATCTAGAGAGGTGGCGGCGACAAAAATTGGCGGGCTGGACAGGCTAACTGTCGCCGTAATGCAGCACCGCTGCGATGATCCCGACGGTGATCTTCACTGCAGGGCGGCCACCATTCTTCAAAGTCTTTGTTCTTCAAAGTCTTTCAGGAAGCTCGGCCGCTGCCGGAGACCGTTGGCCAGGGGCCGCGGCAAGAGCCCTGCAATAATGCATGACGACTCCGCGAGGTCGGCTCGTTCATTAAAATGGTCGGCAAACCGTCGGCTCCCGTCGAAAACACAAAGCCGAGAATGGCAAGAAATAGCGATTGTGCCCGGCATCAATTGTTCGATATCTTAGGTTGTTTCGTATGCCGTCTCTTGGAGACGAACGTCGGATAGGTTTCCACATCGGAGGACCGTCATGACCAATGCTTCGGACACCCTGAAAAATCCTCAAGCCGCTTCGGATATGGCGCCGCTGCGCGCCAAGTCGGGCTGGATCGTCGCGCTCGGCGTGGTCTATCTGCTCGCCGGATTCATTGCGCTTGGCAGCGTGGCGATGGCCACCGTCGCAAGCGTCCTCATCGTCGGCGTGATGATGATCGTCGCCGGCGTCGCCGAGGTAATCAGCGCCTTCCAGATCAAGAGCTGGGGCAAATTCCTGCTCTGGGTTCTGCTCGGCGTACTCTACATCGTCGCCGGCTTCGTCACCTTCGAGAATCCGCTGCTCGCCGCGGCGTTGCTCACCCTCATTCTCGGCGCATCGCTGGTGGCTTCGGGCATCATGCGAATTATCCTGGCCTTCAGTATGAAACGGGAAACGCCCTGGATCTGGGTGGTGCTGTCCGGCGCGATTACGCTGCTGCTCGGCCTTTTGATTCTGGCGCGCTGGCCCGTCTCAAGCCTCTATATCCTCGGCCTCTTCCTCGGTATCGATCTCATCATGGCCGGCGCGGGGTGGATCGGGCTTGGCTTCGGCCTGCGACGCAGTCGCTGAGGCGTAGCTGGCGGCCTGTTCGCGCCGCTGCGTCGATCGTACGAAGGCTCGAGGCGAAGCATCATGGGCTCGTCCTGAATCAAGCGTCTTTTTCATCGCCAAGCGAGGAGGATGACATGGACGAAACAGCGCGTGCGCCGGTTCTGGTGGACCTCGCTTTGCAGGGCGGTGGCTCCCACGGCGCGTTCACCTGGGGCGTGCTCGATCGGCTGATCGAGGAGCCGTGGCTCCGCATCGAGGCGATCTCCGGCACATCGGCGGGCGCGATGAACGCAGCGTTGGTGGCGGACGGATGGACGCAAGGCGGAGCCGAGGGCGCGCGGGCAGCGCTCGAGGCCTATTGGCGGCGCGTGTCGCGTGCCGCGGCGTTCAGTCCGCTGCAGCGCTCGCCGCTCGACCGGCTGATGGGCCGCTGGACGCTGGATACGTCGCCCGCTTATGTCGCCATGGACCTGATGGCCCGGGTGCTTTCGCCCTACGATCTCAATCCACTCGGCTTCAACCCGCTACGCACCATCCTCGACGAGAGCATCGATTTCCGCCGGCTCGCCCGCGCACCAATCCGGCTGTTCATCACCGCAACCAATGTGCGTACCGGCCGCGGCCGCATCTTCCGCAACGCCGAGATCACCGCCGACGTATTGCTTGCCTCGGCCTGTCTGCCGACCATGTTTCAGGCGATCGAGATCGACGGCGAGCCCTATTGGGATGGCGGCTATGCCGGCAATCCGACCCTCACGCCGCTGGTGCGCGAAAGCGACGCGCACGACACGATCCTGGTGCAGATCAATCCGCGCGAACGGCCGGACCCGCCGCGGACGGCGAACGAGATCCTCAACCGGCTCAACGAGATTTCCTTCAACTCGCCGCTGATGAAGGAATTGCGCATGATCGCGCTGCTGCGCCAGGTGGCGGATCCCGGACACGGCGAGGGCGCGCGCTGGGCCGGAATGCGCACCCACCGGATCATGACCGACACGCTCGCGGACTTCGGCGCGTCATCGAAACTCAACGCCGAATGGGAATTCGTCTCATTGCTGAAACAAGAGGGGCGCAAGAGCGCCGATGTATTCCTCGCAGCGCACGCTGACGACCTCGGCCAGCGCTCCACGGCCGATCTCGATGCGCTGCTGGCGGAGTGCTGAGGGCGATGAATCTGTTGGGACTTCTCGGCATCCTGATCGGGCTCGGCTTCTTGATCGCGTTCGCCTTCCGGGGCTGGAGCGTGTTGCTGCTCGCGCCGCTCGCCGCGCTGGTGGCCGCGCTGTTTTCCCGCGAGCCGCTGCTGGCCCATTGGACCCAGACCTTCATGGGCAGCGCGGCGGGCTTTCTGGCGCAGTTCTTTCCGCTGTTTCTGCTCGGCGCGCTGTTCGGCAAGCTGATGGAAGACTCTGGCTCGGTCGCCGCGATCGCGGACTTCATGATGCAGCGATTAGGCGCGCGGCGGGCCATGCTTGCGGTGGTGCTCGCCGGCGCGCTCGTCACCTATGGCGGCGTCAGTCTGTTTGTCGCCTTCTTTGTGCTGGCGCCGATGGCGCAGGACCTGTTTCGTGCAGCCGGCATCCCGCGGCGGCTGATGCCGGCGGCGATCGTGCTCGGCACATCGACCTTCACCATGTCGGCGCTGCCCGGCACGCCGTCGATTCAGAACGCTATCCCGATGCCGTTCTTCGGCACCACACCCTTTGCCGCGCCCGGCCTCGGCATCCTGGCATCGTTGATCATGCTCGGCTTCGGCCTGTGGTGGCTCAATCGCGAAGAGACCCTCGCAAAGAACAGCGGCGAAGGTTTTGGCGAAGGCGCGCCGGCGCCGTCCGATCGGCTCGCCGCCGACGAAAAATTGCGTGAACACGCCACCACCGCGCGCGAGTTCGATCCGGCGGAGATCGTGCACGGCGAGGTAACCGACGCGCCGCCGCCGGTCATGCTGGCCGCGCTGCCGCTCATTGTGGTGATTACCGTCAATCTTTCGATGTCGCTGTTCATCCTGCCGGCGCTCGACACTCGCTTTCTCGCCGAGGCTCGCTGGGGCGAAACATCGCTCGCAGCCGTCGGTGGCGTGTGGGCGGTGATCACGGCGCTCGCCTGCGCGATCGTGACCGTGCTCGCCGTCAGCCATCGGCGATTGCCGGCGCTGCGCGCGACCATGGACGCCGGCGCCAACGCCGCCGTACTGCCGGCGGTGAGCGTGGCGAGCCTGGTCGGCTTCGGCGCCGTGGTGGCGGCGATGCCCGCCTTCGCCGTGGTACGCGACGCCGTGCTCGGCATCGGCGGCGGCCCGCTGGTATCGCTGGCGGTGGCCACCAACGTGCTCGCCGCGCTCACGGGCTCGGCGTCGGGGGGACTGACCATTGCACTCGACGCGCTTGGGGCGACGTATATGACGCGCGCGGCGGAGATCGGGCTCGATCCCGCGCTGCTGCATCGCGTGGCGGTGATCGGTTCGGGTACGCTTGACAGCCTGCCGCACAATGGCGCGGTCGTCACCCTGCTCACCGTCTGCGGATCGACGCACCGGGACAGCTATCGCGACATCGTCATGGTCGGCATCGTCGGCGCCCTCGTCGCCCTCGCGGCCGTCATCGCGCTCGGCTCGGTGGTGGGATCGTTCTGAGCCGTCGGTACGGCCTGCCGTCTCGGACGGACTGGTGATCACCGCGCGCGGATACGCGCATTACCGCACCCAGTCGCCGGTCCCGGCATGGTTTCCCCCGCCAATAAGAACGGGCATGCGGGTTTGAAGGGGCTGAAGTTGATCTGGCAATGTCTGCTTTGGAGCTGAGCGGACTCTATCGCGGATATTGCAGTTTCGACGCGAATGACCCAGACCGGACCATCCGAAAGCGTCGCCACCCTAGACAGGGGGCCTCGGCTGGAGGATCATGTAACACTGACCGAACTACAGCGCTTCCCGGTGATATTGGATCACTCGGTGATCCAATATCACCGGGAAGCGCCGTAGATTCTTGTGTTGGCGCATGTCCTTGTCGGCGAACCGGATTCCACTTCGCCGGGACATGCGCTAGGGCGCATCGACGAGGCATTCCAGGAAAGGGAGATCAAGATGTGGCGGCTTCGAGTGCGTGATCACATATTGGCGACAATGAGCGTGCTCTTCGTGCTGCTCTTCAGTTTTGCAGTCGCGGACGCGAAGGGCCCCGGTCAGTTGCCCAACGTCATGGTTCTGGCGACCGGTGGCACGATCGCCGGCACCGGTGAGAGCAGCACCACCGTGGTCGGTTACACCGCAGCAACGGTGGGCATAGAGCGCCTTTTGAACGCCGTTCCGGAATTGAAAACGGTGGCGAACGTCAAGGGCGAGCAGGTTTTCCAGATCGCCAGCGAGAACATGAACAATGACTACTGGCTCAAGCTTGCAAAGCACGTCAACGCGCTCCTCGCGCAGGAAATGGAATTGTGATCACGCACGGTACGGATACGATCGAGGAAACCAGCTATTTTTTGAACCTTGTCGTCAAGAGCAAGAAACCTGTCGTCATCGTCGGCGCGATGCGGCCGTCGACAGCGATCAGCGCGGATGGGCCGATCAACCTCTACAACGCCGTGATCCTCGCTGGCAGCGACGAGGCGGTCGGCA
>JAQGJF010000246.1 GCA_028290765.1 Tardiphaga sp. | reverse complement strand
TCCTCCGGCGACGGATCGAGCGTCACTACGAACGGCGTTAACCTTCTCAAGGGCCGTCAGCACGCCGACACCACGCTGGTGATGGACCACGCGGTGCCGAATTGCGCCAGCCGCGAAATCTTCCGCGCCGTGGTCGACGATCGCGCCCATTCGGTGTTTCAGGGCCGCATCATCGTTCGCCCCGACGCGCAGAAGACCGACGCCAAGATGATGACGCGGGCGCTGCTGTTGTCCGACGAGGCCGAGGCCGACAACAAGCCGGAGCTGGAGATCTTCGCCGACGATGTCACCTGCGGCCATGGTGCCACCGCCGGCGCGCTGGACGAAAGCCTGCTGTTTTATTTGCGCGCCCGCGGTCTTTCCGAAAAGGCGGCGCAGGCCCTCTTGATCCAGGCCTTCGTCGGCGAGGCGATCGAATCGATCGTTGACGATAATCTGCGTGAACTCGCCATTGCCGCGGCCGCGCGCTGGCTGACGGCACGGGAGTGATCATGCATCCAGCTGTTTCCAATGGCGCGTATGACGTCGCGCGGGTCCGCGAGGATTTTTCGGCGCTGGCGTTGCAGGTCTATGGCAAGCGGCTGGTCTATCTCGACAACGCCGCCTCGGCGCAGAAGCCCAATGTCGTGCTCGACCGCATGACGCAGGCCTACAAGACCGAATACGCCAATGTGCATCGCGGTCTGCACTACCTCGCCAATGCGGCGACCGAAGCCTATGAAGGCGGCCGCGCCACGGTGGCGAAGTTCCTCAACGCGCGGCGGCCCGAGGAGATCGTCTTCACCCGCAATGCCACCGAGGCCATCAACCTGGTGGCGTCGTCATGGGGCGAGCCCAACATCAAGGCCGGCGACGAGATCGTCATCTCGATCATGGAGCACCACTCCAACATCGTGCCCTGGCATTTCCTGCGGGAACGTCATGGCGCAGTGATCAAGTGGGCGCCGGTCGACGACGAAGGAAATTTCCTGATCGACGAATTCGAAAAGCTGCTGACGTCGCGTACCAAACTGGTGGCGATCACGCAGATGTCGAACGCGCTCGGCACCATCGTGCCGGTCAAGGACGTGGTGAAACTGGCGCATGCGCGCGGCATCCCGGTGCTGGTCGACGGCAGCCAGGCCGCCGTGCATCTGCCGGTCGACGTCCAGGACATCGACTGCGACTTCTACGTCTTCACCGGCCACAAGATCTACGGGCCGAGCGGCATCGGCGCGCTCTATGCCAAGCACGAGCATTTGGTGGCGATGCGGCCCTATAATGGCGGCGGCGAAATGATCCGCGAAGTCGCCAAGGACTGGGTCACCTATGGCGATCCGCCGCACAAATTCGAGGCGGGTACGCCGGCGATCGTCGAGGCGGTCGGCCTCGGCGCCGCCATCGATTACGTCAACTCGATCGGCAAGGAGCGGATCGCCGCGCACGAGCACGATCTTCTGACCTATGCGCAGGATCGGCTGCGCGAAATCAATTCGCTGCGCCTGATCGGCACCGCGCGCGGCAAGGGTCCGGTGATCTCGTTCGAGATGAAGGGGGCGCATCCCCACGATGTCGCCACCGTGATCGACCGCTCCGGAATTGCGGTGCGCGCCGGCACCCATTGCGTGATGCCGCTTTTGGAGCGCTTCAACGTCACGGCGACGTGCCGGGCCTCGTTCGGGATGTACAATACCCGCGCGGAAGTGGATGCGCTGGCGCAGGCGTTGATCAAGGCCAGCGATTTGTTTTCATAGACCGCAAATCCTGCCGCGGCGTTCGGGAATCAAAAAGGCGGCTCTTTCGAGCCGCCTTTTGTTTCTGCCGTTGCTATCAGCAATTACTGGCAGATGTGCCGTCGGCCGTCCTCTCCGGTGAACCACGTCCCGGGTTGACACACGAAACCGTTACGCACCGCGTAGTTCGGGTCGAGGTTGCCATACCCGCCATATTGGCCATTGTAGTAGCCGCCATCATAATTGGGGCCGTTGCCGTAGCCGCCATTGTAATAGGCGTATGAATCACGGAACGGAGCCGTTGCGATCGCATCGGCTGCCCCGATCGCGCCGCCGACAACGCCCGCCGCAACCTGGCCTGGCCAGAATCCGCTGTCGCGGCGATCATAGTCGCGCTGGTCGTAGCCGCGATGCACGCGGTGATTGGCTGGCTGATCCGGCGCCATCTGCTGCGCCATCACAGGTGATGCGATCATGGCGGCAAGCGCAGCGGTAGCCGTCAGAAGCTTGAATCTCGTCATCGGTTTCTCTCCGTTTTGGTCACGCCAGCCCAACCGTTCATATGAAAGCGCGTTCCGACAATTAAACCGGGCGCGCGCTCAAACTGATGTGAGTTCCGGTTCCCGGAAATGACGTAAACGTGCAAAATTCAGGAACGATTCAGACGACGTCCAATTAGTCTGTCAGGCCATGAATGGAAGCATGGCCGGCACAGCCTCCGTCCCATTGACCCCCACAAGCCCCCAGGACGAGGCTGTGCTTACCTCTGTTTCCTTTTCGAGGGCGGGTTGCCGTTCGCGTCAGGCGCGTTCAGCGGCGGCGCATTCGGGCACCGGGGCCTTGAATCCCTCTAAGACCCGGCCCGATCTCTAAAACGGACGCCTTTTCCCGCGAAGATCCTGGCGTGGGCGATTATGCCGTCGCCGGTGGAAGTGCTACACTGCGCGTGCTGACCGACGTCGGATCCGGGCCGTTTGCCGTTGAATTTGAGGCTCCGGAACGTTACTTCATGGGCAGCCGAGGTCTGGCAGGGGCGGTTTAAGGATGTTTCCCGTTGAAGCGCCCTAGAAGGTCCCGTTTTGCTATGATGCACCAGGTTCAATTGGAAGTTACGCCTTCATGACCGATACGATCGAAGCCAAGACCAGCAATATGGAAACCCGTTCGGCGCTGCCGCCTGAGGAAACCGAGCGGCTCGGCACCGAAATCGTCGCCGCGTTGAAGACGGTGTTCGATCCGGAAATCCCGGCCGACATCTATGAGCTCGGGCTGATCTACAAGGTCGACATCAAGGACGACCGCACCGTCGACGTCGAGATGACGCTGACGACGCCGAATTGTCCGGCGGCAGCGGAAATGCCGACGATGGTGGAAAATGCGGTCGCCAGCGTGCCCGGCGTCGGGGTGGTCAATGTCAGCATCGTCTGGGAGCCGGCGTGGACGCCGGACCGGATGACCGATGAGGCGCGTCTCGTGCTCAATATGTGGTGAAGCGTGAAGGTTTCGGGCTTAAATTGCGGGAAGTGACGATAGCCGGCATTGATTTGCCGCGAGGACTGAACAAATGACGGACATGACTCCAGCT
>JAQGJF010000717.1 GCA_028290765.1 Tardiphaga sp. | reverse complement strand
CGTGAGCTCTTCCGAACACGCTGCCGACCAGGCGCTCTACGCCGCCAAGAAGGAGGGCAAGAACCGTTTTGCGGTTTACGAGCCCGCGCCGTCGCTGGCGCCGGAACTGGAACGAGAGGCCGCGCATCTCGCGAGCCTGTTGAAAACCGGCTGAAGCCAAGCGCCGACATCCGCTGCCCAGGCGGCGAGATGTGGCCTGTTCCGCGACGCAGGGGCATCGTGAGTGAGATCGATATGAATTTGCGAGGCAGGTCGTTGCACGGTCCGGATTTGCGATGTTGAGCGTTTCGACCATCTGGCTGGTGTTCACGGTCAATTTCATATCGTCGGGCCTGATGTGGACCTACGTCAGGCGCCGCTATCCGAGCTTTGGCGCCGCGCGCTATTGGAGCGCCGGCTCGCTGATGGCGGCGGCCGCGCCGATGGTCGGATTGTTGCGCGAGGTAACGAATTCGCAGGTGCCGGTGTTGATCGCCGCCCTGATGACGATCCTCGCCTGCTTCTTCATCGAAATGGGCGTCCGCCGCTTTTACCACAGGCCGCTGTCGTGGCGGACCGCCGTCCTCGTCACCGCCCTCAGTTTTGCCGGGCTGGCCTTCTTTCAGGTCGTTCGCGACGACATGTCGATGCGGATCCTGGTCTATTCGCTCGGCCAGACGGTCCCGACGGCGCTGGCGCTGAAGCTGTTGCTGTCGCGGCAAGACACCGGCGTCAGCACCGGTGCCCGCATCGCCGGCGCCGCGGCGGCGCTCATGATCCTCACCTTTACGGTGCGCACGATCGCGGCCCTGCTGCATCTCGGCGGCGATATCACGACCATGTATTTCAATCCGCTGCAGGTCGCCCTGCTGGTGGGGCTGGTGTTCCTCTCGATGGTGTGGAATTTCGGTTTCCTGCTGATGGCGATCGACCGGCTGCGCGCCGAAGTCTCCGATCTCGCTTTGGTGGACGACCTGACCGGCGTCGCCAACCGGCGCCATCTGCTGCAGCGGCTTGGCGCGGAATGCGCGCTGTCGCAGCGCAGCGGCGAGGCGTTCGCGCTGCTGGCGATCGATCTCGACGGTTTCAAGGAAATCAATGACGGCTTCGGCCACGGCGCCGGCGACGACTGTTTGCGGCATTTCGCGCTGATGGCGCAGAGCCGGCTGCGGCCCGGCGATCTGTTGGCCCGCACCGGTGGCGACGAGTTCTGCATCGTGCTGCCGGCGACGGGTTTGCGCCGGGCCACGGTCATTGCGCAAAGCGTGCTGGAGGCCTGCCGCGCCGACGCGGAAGGCTGCACCGGCGCCGAGATTGCGATCGCGGCCTCGATCGGCGTGGCGCAGTGGTCGCCGGTGGCCGGCATGTCGGCGGAGCGGCTGATGGCCACCGCCGACCAGGCGCTCTATGTGGCGAAGAAGCAAGGCAAGAACCGCCTCGCGGTCCATGAACTGGCGCCGCCATTGACGCCGGAACTGGAACAAGAGGCGACGCACCCGGTGAAGTGCTGAGGGCAGGCGTCCGCTGTCGTCATTGCAATGACGGAGTTGGCAGTGCCGATTCCACCGAAAATCGCCCCGCCCTAAAACTCCTCGAGCAGCCCATGCTTGCGGGCGTATTGCCCGGCGAGGTGGCGGAGCCTGGCGGACTCCTTGCCGAACTGCCGATCGAGCTCTTCGAGTTTGTCTTCCAGCGCCGGCGCCATTTCCCCGATCCGGCTGCAGCGGGAGTCCTGTGTACCGGGCACGTCATCCGCGCCGAACAGAACCTCTTTGGCCGCGACCACAAGTCGGCTGCATTCCGCGGCGCCGATCTCCTGCAACCCCCTGATCGCGTCGGCATAGTGGTCGGCCGAGCTGTTGTGGAAATACTGGTCGAAGCCGCCATCATAGACCTCGCCTTCGAGAAGGCAGGCCGCGAAGTAGTTTTGATTTTCGGCGGACAGGCCGGCGAAACCATGGGGGGATTGATGAACCTGCTGGACCAGCCATCGCCAATGCAGGGTCTCCGGTTCAGGGGTGGCCTGCGCCTTTTTCCGCTCCGCATAGCGGATCTTGGCGGTTTCGATATGACCGCGGTCGCCGCGCTTGCAGGGCATGCAGACGCCATCATTCGCCTTCGCGGTGGACGGCAAAATCATGGCGCCACAGGCCTCGCACGCAACTTTCCCGCTCATCTCGTCCGGCCTCTCTGCATCGGGTGCCGCGCATGGGGCGCACCCGTCCCGTCGAGAGTCTTTGTCGCGGCAGCACCGCACAGGGTTCGAAAGTACGGGGCCCGTCAGGGGCCGCATCCGGTGGTGAGAGGCACAAAAAAGGCGGCGAGCCTTGAGCCCGCCGCCGGTTGCGTCATCGCGCGATCGAGGATGATGGCGTGCTGAAAAAACTATCGGCCGTTGCCGCGGCAGCGGCCGCCGGGGCCGATGTGATAGCCGCGCGGGCAGGCATGCGCGGCGGGACGCTTCAGCGAGCCGGATTTCTCCGCGCAAAAGCTTGCCGTCGCGGCGGGGCTCTCGGAGCGCTATGTCAATGAATTGCTGTACGAGGCCGGCGCCAGTTTCAGCGCGCGGTTGAACGAGTTGCGGCTGCGCAAGGCCGCCGATCTCCTGTCGCGATCGGGATCGCGCTGGATCAGCGACGTCGCGTTCGACCGCGGCTTCAACGATCTGTCCTACTTCAACCGCAGCTTCCGTCGCCGCTTCGGACTGACGCCGACCGCGGCACGGGGACATTGAGATGCTTTATCAGTTCCGTCCGCGCGACCGCGTGCCGCAGCTTGCGAAAGCCTTCGATATACCCCATGTGAGCGCGATGACGATCGATCAAACCTATTCCCGCACCGCCAGCCGTCATCACCGCTCTTCGCACGCCCCGATCATCGATCAGGACGGCCGCGAAGTTCGGCCGGAGTCGCTCGGCCCGGACATCGGCGGATTCAGGTTCGACTTCGGAACTTCGGGCGCGAATCCGTTCGGCCATCTCACCCGCGAGCAGCGGCTGGCGCGGCTCGATGCGCTGGCGAAGCTTCTGGATGTCGCGTTCATCGTGCCTGGGACTAACGTCCGCTACGGCATCGACGGGATCATCGGGTTGATCCCGGTCGTCGGAGACATCATCACCACGGCGATCTCGCTGTGGATCGTCCGCGAGGCGCGCGCGCTCGGCGCGCCCTGGCATCTCACGGTGCGGATGCTCGGCAATGTCGCGCTCGACGGCGTGGTCGGCGCGGTGCCGGTGGTGGGCGATGCGTTCGACGTGATGTTCCGCGCCAACATCCGCAATATGCGGATGCTGCGGCGCTGGCTCGATCGGCAACGATAGCGATAAGAGTTACGCGGCGTCGGCCTTCGCGTCGGTGGTGGCGGCGGGCTCGGCCGCGGGTTCTGGAGCGCGCCGCGCGAGCGGGAAATCTTCGCTCTCATACAGCGTGCGGATCCCGCTTTGATCGAAGCGGGCCTCATCGACCTGAAGGTAGGCGCCGTTCAGCGAATCCGCCGGGAGTTCCTCGATCGCGAATTGCACGGCGGCAGCCGCAGTGTCGAAGCGCCGATAGGCGAAACCCGCCCGCTTCTTCTTGCGGATCGCGGCGGGAAACAATTCTGCGGCGGTGTTGTAGCTGAATGCCATCGTCAGTGACCTCTATCAGGAGAACGCGATCGAAATGACGTACAGGTTGCGCCACGGTAGCCTATCTGGCCGCCCGGCAGTCGGTCATTTCAGGACAGACCCCAATATAAGCACGTTTGACGGAAATGCGACTCCCGCTGCGCAGGATGATGAATCCGCCGTCTGCGCGCAGCGTCCCTTAATAAGGCTGCAATTTCAATATGATAAGGGGATTTTCAGAGCTTACCGAGCAGCAGCAGGATCAGCAGCACCACCAGAATGACGCCGCCGAGGCCCATTCCGCTATGTCCCATCCCATAGCCGTAGCCGCCAAAACGACCGCTGAAGCCACCGAGCAGGAAGATAATCAGGATGATGACGAGTATCAGTCCGAGCGACATGTGATGCCTCCTCGGCGAGGCGGTCAACGCTTGCAGACCGAAGGCCTCGCCGAATGAGAACAAAGCATAACACCGGCTTAGGTTCCATCAATTGGAACCCGCCTTACCGCCAAATTCAGGGTTTTGCGGCACCCTCGCCGATCGGGATGACCTTGAGCGGAGACGCGTAAGGCTCGACCCGAAGCGACTCGTTCGACATCAGTCCGATCTGGCGCAGCGGTGCCTGTTCGAGATCGCCGCTCGAGGCCTTGCGCACCGCATATTGCCACACGTTCATCGAGCCCTTGGCTGCCAGCAATTTGGCAACGCCGCCGGCGTTCTTGCCCTCGAGCTGCGAGAGTTCGTCATCGGTGAGCCCGATCACGATTTCGTCCTTGGTGGTGATCACCTTGAACAGCGACACCTTGTCGGCGGCGAAAGCGGGATAGGCCATAACACTCTCCAGGATCAGGCCGGCGAGGCCGAGGCCAAGCAGCAGGCGATGGGACGTTTGCGACATTTTCAGACTTTCTCGGGTGAGGAACGCTGATGAGAGGCCGGCGCGTCAATAAAAACCCGCGCGACCAAGGCTTGGTCGCGCGGGGCAAACAACAAGTTCGAGCGGAAGGCGGTTTATTTCGGCTGCAGTTTCAACGCCGCCGAATTGATGCAGTAGCGCAGTCCGGTCGGGCCCGGACCATCCTCGAAGACATGGCCGAGATGACCACTGCACTTCGAGCACAGCACCTCGGTTCGGACCATGCCGTGGGTGATGTCGCGCTCCTCATCGACATGGCTCTCCAGCGCGGGCCGGGTAAAGCTCGGCCAGCCGCAGCCGGAATCGAATTTGGCATCGGACTCGAACACCGTCTGGCCGCAGCCGGCGCAGGTGTAAGTCCCCGGCGTATGGTCGTGCTCGTATTCGCCGCTGAACGGCCGCTCGGTGGCCTTTTCGCGCAGTACGGCGTACTGCATCGGCGTCAGTTCCTTGCGCCACTCGGCTTCGCTCTTCACAATCTTGCCGGGCATCGTCTTGGTGTCGGACATGCAATCTCCTCTTCGGTCTGGAGAAGTCGTCAGTTGGTGACCTTGGCATTGCTCACCAGCGTCGGCTTCTCGATATAGTCCTTGGCGAAAACCTTCTTCAGGTTTTCGACCTTCGGAATGTCGTTGTAGGCAATATAGGGTTGGTTCGGGTGCAGCGTCAGGTAGTCCTGATGATACGCCTCGGCCGGATAAAATGCCTCGAGCGGACCGACCTTGGTCACGATCGGCTTCTTGTAGACTTTCGCGGCGTTGAGTTGCGCGATATAGGCGTCCGCCACTTTCTTCTGGTCGTCGCTGGTGGTGAAGATCGCCGAGCGATATTGCGTGCCCGAATCCGGCCCCTGACGGTTCAACTGGGTCGGGTCGTGCGCCACCGAGAAGAAGATCTGCAGGATCTTGCCGTAGCTGATTTTCTTCGGGTCGTATTTGATCTGAACGGATTCGGCGTGGCCGGTCGTGCCGGTACTGACCATGTTGTAGTCGGCGGTGCTCTTGCTGCCGCCGGCATAACCGGACACGGCGTTGACCACGCCGGCGGTATGCTGGAACACGCCCTGCACGCCCCAGTAGCAGCCGCCCGCGATTATCGCGGTCTGGAGGCCATCCGATGCCGGCGCATCCGTCGCTGGTGCGGGGATGATGACGGCGTCTTCCGACGCCAAAGAGGGCGCTGCGAGCAGGGTCGAGATCGCCAGCGCGCCGATGGCGGCGGCGCTCAGCGACAGGCGGCGGAGGGAGGGACGGCGCATGGAATTTCCTCTCGATTGTATCGGGGATTTGACGGCAGTTTAGAGGGTCGGCTGCGGTTCGCAATCGGGCAACCTGCCCGTTGTCCCTAGATACGCGGCATGTGGCCATCTGTTACGCTCCGGCGTACACGGTTTCGTGAATAAAACCCAGATGCGCCATGGGCTTATCGGCGTGCGGCGACCATCCCGGCGGCGCCGCGCATCGGACACCGCATCCGGACCGGCATCTGGCGGTGGCGCGCGACATCAAGGAGCCGAAGATCGAAGTCCGCAAGCTGCTCGACATCGTCCGCGACGACGCCTGGCGATCCACCAGGCACCAGCAGCAGCCGTTCACCTATGGCTCGCTGCCGGGGCGGGAGGATTTTTATTTCGTGGCGGGGAAGTAGGCGTGTCGCCTATGCAAACGAGGCATTGAGCCGTAGCCCAGATGAGCGAAGCGACATCCGGGACTCGTCGCCCCGCATATCGCGTTGCTCATGCGGGCTACTCGCTTCGGAGTCGTTGCTACACCACCACGCTCAGCCGCTTCGCGGCGCGGGTGATGCCGGTGTAGAGCCATCTGGCGCGGCTGTCCTGGAACGCAAAACTTTCGTCGAACAGCACCACGTCGTCCCATTGCGAGCCCTGGCTCTTGTGCACGGTGAGCACGTAGCCGTAGTCGAACTCGTCATAGGGCTTGCGCTGCTCCCAGGGGATCGTCTCGATGGCGCCGCCGAAACAGTCGCCGCGCACCGATACTTTGGTCACTTTGGAGCCGAAGTCCTCATCCGGCGAGAGCCGCATGGTGATGATCTTGGATTTCGACTGGGCGCGCGACTTCACCCGCCACAGCCCGCCGTTGAACAGCGCCTTCTTGCGGTTGTTGCGCAGGCAGACCAGCTTGTCGTTGGCGACCGGCAACGGATCCTCGATGTTCAGCCGCTGCCGAAACCGCATGTTGTAGGAGCGCCTGGTGTTGTTGCGTCCGACCAGCACCTGATCGGCGTTCATCACCCGCTCCGGATCGAGTTCGGCGCGCGAGATGACCTCGCTTTCGCCGTAGCGGCCGATGTCGAGGTCGCGGCCTTCGCGCACGTCCATCGACATCCGCACGATCGGATCGTCCTGGGCCTGGCGGTGAACTTCGGTCAGCATGGTGTCCGGTTCGCAATCGGTGAAGAAACCGCCGCCCTGGATCGGCGGCAGCTGTGCCGGATCGCCGAGCACCAGCAGCGGGCAGTCGAACGACATCAGGTCGCGGCCGAGGTCGGCGTCGACCATCGAGCATTCGTCGATCACGATCAGCTTGGCTTTCGAGGCCGGCGCGTCGTCCCACAATTCGAAACTCGGCTGCTCCTCGCCGGATTCGCGGGCGCGGTAAATCAGCGAATGGATCGTCGAGGCGTTGTCGCAGCCCTTGTTGCGCATCACCAGCGCCGCCTTGCCGGTGAAAGCCGCGAATTTGACTTCACCGTCGACGCCGTCGGCAATGTGCCGCGCCAGCGTGGTCTTGCCGGTGCCGGCATAGCCGAACAGCCGGAATATCGGCGGCGTGCCGTTCCTGCCGGGCTTGGCTTTCAGCCAGTCGGCAACGGCTTTCAGCGCGGAATCCTGATGTGGCGTGAAGGTGGGCATCAATCTGAATGGACAGCGATCTCAATGGATTTGCAGTGCGCGCAACACCCATGGCTGTCGCGACTCACCCTTGCAAGCTAACCATTCGCGCTGCCGGCGCAAGCCGATCCGAGCGGGATCGGTTACGCCTTTCCGCCCGTCATGCCGTCAAAGGACGACGCTTAGCGTCGCCGGACTGTCGATGACGACCGTGCTGCCGCGCACCCCGCACCACAGTGCCTGGATGGTCTGCTGCTGCAGCGTCAACGGCACGGCGACGACCAGGGTTGTCGGCATGCGGTTGGTGCTGGGGGGATTCTGGATGCCATAGGTGAAGCTCGCCTGAACCGGCGAGACCGTGCCGTTGACCGAGATTCCAAGAACCCCACCGGGATAATCGTTCCCTTGGGCATAGGGGTTGGGCAAATTCAGGATCACCAGCGCCGAAACCTGCACGCCCTCGGGCACAGTCAGGGAAAGGCCGGGAATAGCTGTGAACGAACTGGCGTTGGTCGTCCGCGTTCCAGTCGTTTGGGCGTTCAGGACTGTCATACACTCCTCCCCAGGTTGGTTTTAATTATAATAACAACATAAGGTTGATTGGTGCAACGGCCGTTTTCCGCCAAATAGCCTTCAGTCACCGCGCCGGCGTAACCGCCGGGAGGTTTTCGAAATAGGGGTTGTGTCCGGCGGCCGGCATCTTCATGTCAACGCGGGCGACCGCTGAGGGCGTCGAAACACGCCTCGCGAAAGGGAGACCCATGGAACGCAAACTTCTTCAGATGGCCTTCGGCCTGGCAGGTCTTGCCGCGGTCGGTTTCGGGCTTGCCGGGCGCGCCGCGATCACATGAAGCGTGCAGCGGAATGGGCGCTCTATGCCGTGGGTACGCTCGCGATCATCTACCTCGCGCTGTACCTCTATGCCGCCTTCACCCGGCCTGACTTTCAGCCGGGTGATCCGATACGTATCTTCCGAAAGCCTGACGCGCCGAACTATTCGTTCAATCCGGCGACGATGGAAATCGCTTGATTACGCCGTCGCGGCGACGGCGCGGTAGTCGCCGGCGCCCGCGGGCGTGATCGGCAGGCCGCCATCGGCATATTCGTTCAGCTTGTTGCGCAGCGTACGGATCGAGATGCCCAGAATATTGGCGGCATGGGTGCGGTTGCCGAGGCAGTGCTTCAGCGTCTCCAGGATGAGGTCGCGTTCGACATCGGCGACGGTGCGGCCGACCAGCGCGCGGGTGACCTGCTCCGCGGCAAACGTGGCATGCGCCACTGCGGGTGCGGTTTTCGCCAGATCAAGCCGGTCGCCATCGGGTGAGAGAATGGCGTCCGCGCCGATCTCGTCTCCTTGCGCCATCAGCACCGAGCGATGGATGGTGTTTTCCAGTTCTCGGACATTGCCCTGCCAGCGGTTTGACGTCAGCACACGCCGTGCCTCGGCCGAAATCGGGCGCACGGGCACGCCATTGGCGTCGGCATATTTGCGCGCGAAATGCTGCGCCAGTTCGAGGATATCGGCGGGCCGCTCGCGCAGCGCCGGAATCTTCAGGTTCACCACATTGAGCCGGAACAGCAGGTCCTCGCGAAAAGTGCCGTCACGCACGCAGTCGGCCAGATTACGGTTCGAGGTCGCGAGAATGCGGATGTCGATCGGCACCGGCCGGGTGCCGCCGACGCGGTCGATGACGCGCTCCTGAATGGCGCGCAGCAGCTTTGATTGCAGCCGCACGTCCATTTCGGAGATTTCGTCCAGCAGCAGGGTGCCGCCGGTGGCTTCCTCGAATTTTCCGATCCGCCGCGCCACCGCGCCGGTGAACGCGCCCTTCTCGTGGCCAATCAGTTCGGATTCGAGCAGATGTTCGGGGATGGCCGCGCAATTGATGGATATGAACGGCTTCTTGGCCCGGTGGGAGCGGGTATGGACGTAGCGCG
>JAQGJF010000710.1 GCA_028290765.1 Tardiphaga sp. | reverse complement strand
ACAACTGCCGTGACGCTGCGAAACCCGATGGCGACGTGATCTGGACCTACGACAAGCCGCTGGTAAAGGACGCCGGTTTCCTGGTGCTGCGCGGCAATCTGTTCGATTCCGCGATCATGAAGACCAGCGTCATCTCCAGGGAATTCCGCGAGCGCTATCTGAGCAATCCCAAAGATCTCAACGCGTTCGAGGGCCGCGCCATCGTGTTCGAGGGCCCGGAAGATTATCACGCGCGGATCGACGATCCCGCGCTCGAGATCGACGAGCATTGCGTGCTGTTCATCCGCGGCGCCGGTCCGATCGGCTATCCCGGCGGCGCCGAGGTCGTGAACATGCAGCCGCCGGCCGCGCTCATCAAACGCGGCATCCTGTCCCTGCCCTGCATTGGCGACGGCCGCCAGTCCGGCACCTCAGGCTCGCCCTCGATCCTGAACGCCACGCCGGAAGCCGCGGCCAATGGCGGCCTCGCCATTCTGCAGACCGGCGACAAGGTTCGCATCGACCTGAACAAGGGCAGCGCCAACATCCTGATTTCCGATGAGGAGCTCAAGAAGCGGCACGCCAAGCTCAAGGCCGATGGCGGCTTCAAATACCCGGCCAACCAGACGCCATGGCAGGAGCTCTATCGCTCGACCGTCGGCCAACAGGCCACCGGCGCCTGCATGGAGTTCGCAACCCGCTATCACGACATCGCCGGCACCGTTGGCGTTGCGCGGGATAACCACTAGGCACGACGCCCTCGCCACGGTCGTCCCTGCGTTCGCAGGGACGACTCGTTCAGGCGCATTGCACAATCAAATAGAACTCCGGGAGAACACCATGTCAGACCGCCTCAAGGGCAAACGCGCCGTTGTCACCGCCGCGGCCGCGGGCATCGGACGCGCCTGCGCTGTCGCATTTGCGCGCGAGGGCGCGACGGTGATCGCCACCGACATCAATGAAAAGGGCATCGCCACCCTGGCCCAGGAAGGTGTCGCCGAGACGAAACGGCTCGATGTTCGCAACACCGCCGACGTCAACGCGTTCGCCAAGCAGGTCGGCAAAATCGACATCCTGCTCAACGCGGCCGGCTTCGTGCATCACGGAACCATCCTGGAGTGTTCGGAGGAAGACTGGGATTTCTCGTTCGACCTCAACGTCAAGTCCATGCACCGGACTATCAAGGCGTTCCTGCCGGCGATGCTGGCGGGCGGAGGTGGCAGCATCGTCAACATCTCATCATGCGCCGCGTTGCGGCCGCCGGCCAACCGCTATGTCTACAGTGCGTCGAAAGCGGCGGTGTCGCTGCTCACGCGCTCGGTCGCACTCGATTTCATTACCCAGGGCATCCGTTGCAACAGCATCTGTCCCGGCACGGTGGAAACGCCGTCGATGTTGGACCGCGCCGCGGCAGCCGGTCCGGACGGACGCGAAAAATTCGTCGCACGCCAGAAGATGGGCCGCTTGGGTACCGCTGAGGAAATCGCCGATATGGCCCTGTACCTCGCCAGCGACGAAAGCGCTTTCACCACCGGCGTCGACCTTGTTGTCGATGGCGGATACATGCTCTGACACTCATCCGACCAAAGGTTTCCGCCATGAACAAGATCGACCTCGCCGGCCGCTGCGCCGTCGTTACCGGCGGCGCGCAGGGATTTGGCCGCGCCATCGCCGAGCGTTTTGTAAGTTCCGGCGCCAAGGTCGCGATCTGGGATCATGATCTGCCGTTCGCGGAGAAGACCGCCAAGGCCATCGGCGCTGAAGTCACCGCGTTCGGGGTCGACGTGTCGGACCTTGCCGCGGTCGAGAAAACGCGCGACGCCACGCTCAAGGCGCTCGGCAAGATCGATATTCTGGTCAACAATGCCGGCATCGCCGGGGTCAACAAGACGGTGTGGGAAACCGACCTCGACGAATGGCGCAAGGTGCTGCGCATCAATCTCGACGGCCCCTTCATCTGCTGCAAGGCGATCGTGCCGTCGATGGTTAAGCAGAACTATGGCCGCATCGTCAATATCGCCTCGATCGCCGGCAAGGAAGGCAATCCGAATGCCGCACATTATTCGGCGTCGAAGGCCGGCCTGATCGCGCTGACCAAATCGCTCGGCAAGGAGCTCGCCGGTTACGAGATCGCCGTCAATGCGGTGACGCCGGCGGCCGCCAAGACCGCCATCTTCGATCAGCTGACCCAGCAGCACATCGATTTCATGCTCTCCAAGATCCCCAAGGGACGTTTCGTCCTGGTCGAAGAGCTGGCGGCGATGGTGGCGTGGCTGGCATCCGAGGACTGCGCCTTCTCGACCGGCGCGGTGTTCGACATTTCCGGCGGCCGAGCGACCTATTAAAGCGGGATGACTTTAAGTTAGTTCCGTGACATCAGCCCCGTCATTGCGAGCGAAGCGAAGCAATCCAGGAGCCAAGAAGCAAGAGCTGGATTGCTTCGTCGCAAGAGCTCCTCGCAATGACGAAGTTAGCTTTCCCGATTCAGCTTAAAGCCCTCATGCGTTAACCGCCCCGGCCTAGACTAACGGCCCGTTCGGCTGCGACAGGCGTCTTGCCAACTCGCCTTTCATGACCTTGCGTGTCGGCGTCATCGGCATTTCGTCGATCACTTCAAGTCGCTCGGGCCATTTGAGCTTGCCGACGTTGTGGGTCCTGAGCCAATCGCACAGGTCTTCGAGACGCAAACTATTCGCGCGGTCCTTCAGAACCACGAAACAGCAGGCCCGCTCGCCAAGTACGGCATCCGGCGCCGGCACGATCGCACAGCTTGCGACGTCGGGGTGGCGAGCAATGAGCGCCTCGGCGTCGGCCGGATTGAATTTTACGCCACCGCGATTGATCACGTCTTTCAGGCGGCCCGTGAGTTGTACGTTGCCGGCTTCGTCGATGAGGGCGAGATCGCCGGTCCGGAACCAGCCATCTTCCGTGAAGGCGCGCGACGTATCGTCGGGGTTGTCGAGATAGCCATCGAACAGCGAGCGCCCGCGCACTTCCAGCTCGCCTTCCGTATTGGAGGAGACGGATTGGTTGTCGAGCGTGACGCGTAATTCGGTGTTGGGACTGGCGCGACCGGTGGTCGTAAACCTGGCCCGGGGATCGTCTCCCGGGCGAGTGAACGACCCTGCCTGAAGTTCGCTCATGCCCCATAGCTGCAAGACGTCGCCATTCGGCATCAGATCCTGGACCGATTGCGCCAGTTCCGGCGGGCAATACGAACCGGAAATGAGGACGAAGCGCAGCGACGCCAGGCGCTCCCGCGTCAGCAACCCTTCATTCAGACATGCCGTCATGTGGGCGGGAGCGACAAACAGGCCGGTGGGACGATGCCGATCCAGAGCGTCCGCCAGCAAGGCGGGCGAATAGGCCGGCAGCAATGCCGTTGTCGCTCCGGCGGAAAAAGCAAGGTTGAGCGAGAACAGGCCGTAAAGATGGGTGAAGGGTGCGGCGGACAGCAGCACCGAGGTGTCGTCGATATTCAATTCGCGGGCCGACAGCGCCGCATTGGGAAGAAACTTGCGGTAGGCGATCGGCACGCCTTTGGGAGCAGCAGTGGTGCCCGAGGTGTAAAGCAGCAGGAACAGATCCGCCGCAACCGGGCGTTTGAACGCAGGCGCGTCTGGAGAAACATGGCCATCCGGGAACGGATGAGCGGACGATCCATGCCCCTCGCCGACAGCGATAACGTGCTGGAGGCCAGGCATCCTGGGCCGCAGAGAAACGATGAATTCGGCCGGGGAGAAATCTTTCAGTCTTCCGAGGCATACGACCGCCTTCGCCTTGCTGTGCGCGAGCAACGGCTCGATCTCCGCCGCACGGTACGGCATGTGGATCGTCTGCAGGACCGCGCCGATATAGCTCGCGGCAAGCAGGGTCAGGACGAATTCAACGCCGTTGGGCAACTGGGCGGCAATGACGTCGCCGCGCTTCAGGCCGAGGCCGCCGAAGAAGCCCGCTAGCGCCATCGCCCTTTCGTGAAGCCCCGCGAAGTTTATGGTCTCGGCACCCGAACACAGCGCCGAGGACCCTGCCGATTGCTCCGCCCATTTCCCGACCCAGCCGCGAAGGGTGGCGTCGGCGAGCGCTGGCGATTCCGGACTCGATGCATGTGGCAAGACGGCTCTCTCCAACGGGATTTCAGGACCGGGCTCAGGAGTCGTCATGCCGATATCCCCGCTAAGGTCCGGAGCGCGCGGGTTCCGCACGGGCGAGCCCGCCGAACAGATCGAGCATGCGCTCGCGCCAGTCCGCAACGGCGTCGCCGCTTTCCAGCAGATCGCAGCGGCTGACAATCCTGGCCCATTGGAACACGCTGAACAGAATGTAGTCGGCGTAAGCGGGTTTGCTTCCCGACAGGAAAGGCTGCGCGCGCAGCGTCGTTCGTGCGGGATCGAGCAGGCGCCGGAAGGCGACGATGTCGGTGTTGCGGTTCTCCGCCAGCGTCTCCAGCGTGTTGCGGAATGCCTTTTCCATCTGACCGCGCAGATGCAGCCCATCCTCGACGTCGACACAGTCGATCACGTCGATCATCAGCAGCGGCACAACGTGCGGAATCACCTGACGATCGACCCACGCATTGACGAAACGCGCCAGGCCGCGGCCGGCCTCGCATCCGAACAGCGAAGGTTTCGAGGGGTATTCGGCAGCGAGATATTCGGCGATGCGCCAGGAATCCGGGACCACGGTGCTGCCGGCCACCAGAATGGGAACGTTTTTCTGGCCGCTGAAAGCGATCGTTTCCTTGTCGCTGACCCGGACCGGGCGGGTCTCGGTCTCTAATCCCATATGGGCGAGCGCGAGCCGGGAGCGCCAGGAAAACTGGCTGTAGCGTTCGCCGTTCCGCCCGGTCAATTCATAGAGGATCAAAGACACAGCACTTCTTCCCGTTTTCGGGTTCATACCAAGCCTGGCCGTCGGCGACCCCGCAGATGCCGCGATCCTTTTAAGCTTAAAGTATTTGAAGGCGCAACAGCCGAATTGGATAGTCTGTTGCAAGGCTGTGGTCGCTTCAGGCCGGCCATTTCGGCCTCTTCGTTTTTCCGATCGTCGAAATTGTTTGCTATGGTTGAGGCCAGAGTTCGATCGCGGGATCCCCGCGGTCTCATGGGGGATGGTCCATGCAGGTGGTGACGCAATATGCCAGGAGCGGCGACGTTCATCTCGCCTATCAGGTGTTTGGCGACGGCCCCATCAACCTGGTCATGGTCCCTGGTTTCGTTTCGAATGTGGAGAATTACTGGGACGAACCCGACTTCGCCCGCTTTCTCACCCGCCTCGGCAGCTACGCCCGCGTGGTGACCTTCGACAAGCGTGGCACCGGCATGTCGGATCGGGTCACTGAGCTTCCCGGCCTCGACCAGCGCATGGACGACCTCCGGGCCGTGATGGATGCTGCCGGCATGGAACAGGCCGCGCTGCTCGGGATTTCCGAAGGCGCGCCGCTATCCGTTCTGTTTGCCGCGACCTACCCCGAGCGTTGCCGTGCGCTCGCCCTCTATGGGAGTTTTTCGAGATTTTCCTACTGGTTTCCGACCGACGAGGCGCTGGCGACGTTTTTCGGTTATGTCGAAAAGGCATGGGGCACCGGCGGCAGCGTGCAGAGATTCGCCCCTTCCCGCGCGGACGACGCAGCCTTCCAGCGCTGGTGGGGGCGCAACGAACGGCTCGGCGCCAGCCCGGCGGCCGTGACCGCGCTGATGCGCATGAACAGCCAGATCGACATCACCGGAATTCTTCCCGCGGTTCGGGTGCCGACCCTGGTGATCCACCGAACCGGCGACAAGACCGTCAATGTGGAGGGCGGACGCGACATGGCGGCGCGGATAGCCGGCGCCCGCCTGGTCGAACTTCCCGGCATCGATCATCTGTTCTATGTCGGCGAGAACGCCGACGACATCTCAGATGCCATCGAGGAGTTCCTGACCGGATCACGGGCGCCGGTCGCGGTCGACCGGGTCCTCGCCACGGTTCTGTTCACCGATATTGTCGGTTCGACCGAAAAGGCCGCCGCCCTCGGCGACCAGCGCTGGCGCGATCTGCTCGACAATCATCATGCCACGATCCGTCGCAATCTGACGCGCTTTCGCGGCCATGAGGTCAAGACGACCGGCGACGGATTTCTCGCTACCTTCGACGGTCCGGCGCGCGGCGTTCGCTGTGCCTGTGCGATCACGGAGGAGCTCCGGCCGCTCGGCATTGAAGTCCGTGCTGGACTTCATACCGGCGAGTGCGAAATGATCGGCGACGATGTCGGCGGCATCGCCGTTCACATCGGCGCCCGCGTCGCGGCGCTGGCCGGCGCCAACGAGGTACTGGTGTCGAGTACCGTGAAGGATCTGGTGGCCGGCTCGGGGTTGCGCTTCGGCGACCGCGGTACCCAGGCTCTCAAGGGCGTTCCCGGCGAATGGCGCATCTTCGCGGCCGAACGCTGAAAACGCACCTGGCAGCAGCCAATCGTTCCGTGTTCGGCAATCGATCCGAAAGACTGTTCAGCCGACCGTGACGCGATGGCTGAAACTTCGTGTTTCGCCAGCGGCGAGATGCATCAACCCCGGCTTGTCGTCGAATTCGCCGTCGAAATCGGCGGGGCTGGCAAAGCCGTGCCACGGTTCGATGCACAGGAACGGCGCGCCGGTGGGCTTCGACCACAGGCCGAGCTCGCGGAATCCCTGCCAGGAGAATTCGATCCCCGGTTGTCCGGGTGCATCATAACGAAGCGAACGGCTGGCGAGATGCTCGAAGATCACGGCGTCGTCCACGAACAGCGTCTCCGACAGCGGCAGTATCGTGCCTTGAACCGGCGTCGGATAGGTCTGCGCACGGAGGAGCCCGTCGGACACCCGCCGGATCGGCGCCGCCTCCACTTGCGAAAAAACGATCGTGTGCGATGACTTGTCCGCGCCGCTTGCGAGCGGCCAGTTGAACGCCGGATGCGCACCGATCGACGCCGGCATTCCTACATCGCCCTTGTTGGTGACGTCATAGACGATCGTCAGACTTCTTTCGTGCAGGGCGAACGTGACGTCGAGCTGAAACGGAAAGGGATATTGTGCGTGCGTGGCCTCGCTGTCGTGCAGAGAGAGCGTGCAGGAATCCGGCAGGTTTTCTGACCAGGCAAAACGCAGATCGCGGGCGAACCCGTGCTGTTTCATCGGGTAGGTCTTGCCGCGGTGGTGCAGCACGTCGTTCTTGAGCCGGCCGACGATCGGAAACAGGATCGGCGCGTGACGTGGCCAGGCTGGTCCGGCCTGCCAGATCAGTTCATGCCCCTCTTCATCCAGCAGAGAGCAAAGCTCAGCGCCCGCTGCCTTGATGGTGGCCGAGAGACTGCCGTTACTGATGGTGGTGCGATCCACCCCTACCCGCCCTTGACGCGGAACAGCACCGGCAAGGTGTAGCTGAGCCCTTCGTCGGCAATCAGCGGCGGCGGCT
>JAQGJF010000667.1 GCA_028290765.1 Tardiphaga sp. | reverse complement strand
TTTGCAGGATTTCGGCGACTGCATCCAGTCGTCCCAGATCGGGCCGCATTTGGTGCAGCCGTTCAGGACGAGACCCATGGCGATAACACCCATGATAATCGTCAATCGCCTGAACATGACACGACCCCACACCACACAGGCTATCCTACGCGGTCAATCAGGGCGTTTTCAAGCCGGCGGGTCGCGGCCGATGCCGCGACAATCCGGATTTGATCGGGTGGGAAACCGGTGTCCCCTTTTCGGGATCATGCTCTGGATTCTTGTTTTGACGCGTTTTCTTCACGCGAACCGGTATCCACTTCGCTCGAAAACGCTCTAAGGTGGCGGGATATGGCCCTGGCAGGATCGTCGTTTCAAATCTCGGGCGGGGGAATCGGCGATCATGGAATCCGGACAGCCGGCGGCGGAATTCGATCTCGATGAAGCCAGACGCGTTCTGGTCGATGTGTTCGCGCCGTGGGTCCAGGATCTCGGGCTGTCGATCGAAAGCGTGGCGATCTCCCCGCCCCCCGGCGCGCCCGCCGACTGGCAGCCGGGTGCGGTGCTGCGGATGGGGTTTTCGGATCGGCTGTGCCGCCACGGCGGCATCGTCTGCGGGCAGGCGCTGATGGCGCTGGCCGATACCGCGATGGTGATCGCGATCCTCGCGGCGAACCGCGGCTTCCGTCCGATGACGACGGTCGATCAGACCACGCATTTCCTCAAAGCCGTCACCTCGTCCGACGTGCTGGCGGACGCGCGCGTGGTCCGGCTCGGCCGCACCATGAGTTTCGGCCGGGTCACCCTGTCCAGCGCCACCGACAATAGACCGGTGGCGATGGTGTCAAGCGCCTTCGCTATGCTGTGAGGCGCGCGGATCTCGCGATTTCGGATCAGTTGCCGAGGATTTTTTCGGCGGCGTTGACGATGCTGATGGTCGGATTGGCGGCGCAGAAGGTGCCGAATTTCTTGGCGTTCTCGACGAACACATCGGTGTCGATGATCGCCTCGTCGGAATCGCCCTTGTACCAGCCGTCCATCCAGGTCAGCACCATCTTGATTTCGTCCGGGCCGCCCTCGATGAACTGCTTGCAGGTCATGGTCGACAGATCGAGCACGACGGCATGGGCCGGAGCCGACGACAGCATCAGCGCAGCAGCGAACAAAACGGCACCCGTAATCTTCATGAACATCCCCAGTGGTTGCTTCCCAATACGGCCAGCATGATCAGATTATCGCGACGGACTCAAGACTTGGCCCCGCTTCGGCTTGCCCGCGACTTGTCCATTTTTGGGTGCCGGTCCGGTTTCCCGCCTGTATTGCCCATCCCCCCTGTTGCCGATCCCCGCCGGAAATCATGGTCAACAAAACCTGAATGCACGCCGTTCTGCACGGGAGCTTGAGTTAATTTGTCTGCAATTTCGCGGTTGTACGTTCAGCAACGACAACGACCCCGAATACGGACCGCGACCATGATCGAGAACAGAGCAGTGCCCAGACACCGAGTCCTCAAACGCGGATCGATCGCGTTCAGCGGCGGCGGCATCGATTGCACGGTCAGGAACCTGTCGTCGAACGGCGCCGGCCTCGACGTGGCGACCCCGATCGGTTTGCCGGCGAACTTCACGCTGGTGATCGAGGCCGATCAACTCATCCGCCGCTGCCACCCGGTATGGAGCAGCCAGAAGCGGATCGGCGTGGCGTTCGATTGAGGGTGCGGGCGAATAGGGAGTAGCGAATAGGGAATAGGGAAATTCTGCTCACTATTCGCTACGCCCTATTCGCTATTCGCCTCTTCCGCCGCCAAACCCAAATCATCATCACCACCATCAGCAACACGACCACGGCCACCGCGGCCTTTGCCCACAGCCGCCCGCCGGGCCGGTCGATGGTGCGCGACCACAGCGAGGGCGCCTCATGGTCGCGGGCCAGGCGAAACGCCACGACGCTGTCGCCGATCGAGGTGCCGATCTCGGAATGACCGCCGGCGGCAATCGCGACATATTGCTCGCCCTTCCAGATGTACGTCATCGGATTGGCGACGCCGGGCACCGGCAGCCGGCCCTGCCAGAGCTCGACGCCGGATCTGGCGTCCAGGGCGCGCAGATAGGCGTCCGCCGCGCCGGTGAACACAAGACCGCCCGCGGTGATCAGCACGCCGCTGACCAGCGGCGTGCCCCAGTGGAACGCCAGTCCGAGCGGCGCGAGATCCTCGGTGGTGCCGATCGACGACTGCCAGAGGATCTTGCCGGCCTTGAGATCGACCGCGAGCATCACGCCCCAGGGCGGCGGATTGCACGGCATGCCGAGCGGCGACATCGCGACCCTGCGCGTCATCGCAAACGGCGCGCCGCGCTGCGGCCCGAAATCGGTGCCGGACGGCGGCTTGAAGTCGACCGCCTCGGCGCGCGGGATCAGCTTGATGATATGCACCGCCCGCGTGGTGTTGGCATAGAGGATCTGGTTGACCGGATCGAACCCGACGCCGCCCCAGCTCACACCGCCGCCGGTCATCGGAAACAGCACCGTGCCTTTCGTCGAGGGCGGCGTGTAGAGGCCTTCGTTGCGCGCGCCTTCCATCTGCTCGCGGCAGGCGGCGGGGTCGCGGAACGGAACGACGCCGAACACATCGCTCGCGGAAATCTTTTGCGGCACCAGCGTCGGCAGATGGGTCGGAAACGGCTGGGTCGGCGACAATTGTTCGCCGGGCGCGCCACCTTGCGGCACCGCGCGCTCCTCGACCGGCCATACCGGCTGGCCGGTCACCCGGTCGAGGACGAACAGAAACCCCTGCTTGGTCGGCTGGATCACGACGTCGCGCATTCCCGCGCCGATGTCGATGCGGGCCAGCGTCGGCTGCGCCGGCAAATCATAATCCCAGACGTCGTGATGCACGGTCTGGAACGACCACACCCTTTCGCCGGTCTCGGCGCGCAGCGCGACCACCGAGCCGGCATGGTCGTTGTTGCCGGGCCGCTTGCCGCCCCAGAAATCCGGGCTGGGCGAAGATGTCGGCAGGAACACCAGGCCGGCCCCGTCATCGACCGTCATCGGCGCCCAGACATTGGCGTGGCCGGCCTCGATGCCGTCATGTTCGAGCGGATCCCATGACCAGCGGACCGCGCCGGTGCGCGCATCGAAGGCGCGAACCGTGCCGCGCGGCGCCTCGACGCTGACATTGTCGGCGATCGACGAGCCGACCACGACCACGCCGCGACCGACCACCGGTGCCGAGGTGATCTGGAATTCGCCCGGCCATTGCAGCGGCTTTTCGACATCGAGATGGACCTCGCCATTGTCGCCGAAGTCGCCGCAACGGGCGCCGGTCCGGGCATCGAGCGCAATCACGCGGGCGTCGTTGGTGCCCATGAATATCCGCGCGCGACAGGCCACCCCGTCCAGCGCCTGCGGGTCCACCCAATAGGTAACGCCGCGACAATTGTAGCGGTTGGCGGGACGCTGGGCGGTCGAGATTTTGGCATCGAACCGCCATTTTGGTTCGCCGCTGCCGGGATCGAGCGCGATGACCTCGTTGAAGGGCGAACAGAAGATGATGCTGTCTTCGACAAAAAGCGGGGTTGCCTGAAATTTCGTGCGCGCCATCACCGCCGGCGCGCGCGCTTCGAGGTCGCCGGTGCGGAATTCCCAGCCCTTCACCAGGCGCTCGACATTGGCCGGCGTGATCTGGGCATGCGGCGAGAACCGCATGCCGCCGCCATCGCCGCCCCAATGCTCCCAGGCCAGCGCCGGATTGGCGACGAAGAGCGCGACGGCGAACAGGCGGAACAAGGTCTTCATGCCATGGCCGGGACAATGCGAACGCCGCCGCGACCGTGGGCGGCCGGCATCGTCCTACCACCAAGGCCGTGGATTGGCACCCAGACGTTGCACGCCGCGAAAAACGGACGGGGACCTAGAGCCGCAGGTTTTTGTTTTGACGCGTTTTCTTTACGCGAACCGGTTTCCACCCCGGATCAAGTCCGGGGCAGGCTTTCGCTTGAAAACGCTCTAGTAGCGGCCGCGGCCGCCATAATTTCCGCCGTACCCACCGATCCCGATCCCGATGCCGCCGCGGACCACCGGTCCGGGCGATGGCTCGTAATAGACCGGCGGCGGACGGCGGACCACGACGATATCGTCGTCGGGATCGCGCACGCGCCGCGGCGGCTTGCTGACGACGCGTTTGGGCGGATCGGAATCGATCCGCTTTGCCGGCAGGTCAGCCTTCCTGGGCAGCGTGGGCGGCGTCAAAGGCGCACCGCACGGACAGGTCAGCGCGACATTGGTCGGCGCCGCCGCCGGTGCGGGCGCCGCCGCCACGACAGCGGCGTCGTTCGGACGGTTGCGCATCCGCTCCTCGAGCTTGCGCGCCGTCGCGGTCAAATCGCTGTCGGGATAGGTTATGAGGAATTCGCGGTAAGCGGCCGCCGTATTGCCGATCACGGCGCGGTTCCACGCCACCAGCCGGCGGTGCCGGTCGAGCCACTCCCGCGCCTGCGGGCCGAACGGCGGCGCCGCGAACAGCCCGACAAACGCCTCATAGGCTTCGTCCGTGCCGTCGGAGACGATCATCTCATGGGCGACCTCGGGTGGCTTGCCCTGCAATTCCCGGCGCCAGTCGTCGACCGTGCGTTTGGCGACCGGCTTTTGACCGTCACTTTGCTGGCCGAAGAAACTGAAACCGCTGGTCAGCGACGATGAGTCCCACGGGGTCTGCCGGCCCTCGGTAGCCTGGTTCACCGACACCCGCACCCGCTTGAACGCCTCCTCGATCGAAAGCCCAGGCTCGCGCGCCGCCTTGAGCAGCGCCGCGGTGTAGGGACTGTCGGCGCCGCTGCCGTCTTCCGCTTCGGCGCCCGGCGAGGTCGAATAGGACACGAAGGTGCCGGCGGCGCCGACCTTGGCGTCGACGATCGCGAGGCCATGGCCGGAGGTCTTGTTGATGGCGGGAAACGGATTGTTGCGGCAGGCATCGAGCAGGATGATCCGGGCCTTGCTCGGCACCGAGGTCAGCGTGTTCAGGATGTCGTTAAGCCGGACCGCCTGCAGCGGGATATCGGCTTCGCGCTTCGGGTCGATATCGACCGGCACCAGAAAATTCTCGCCGTCGATCTGCAGGCCATGGCCGGCATAGAACACCAGCGCCGTGGTGTCGGGTCCCTTGGCCGCGATCCTGGCGGCGAAGTCGCCGACCTTTTCGCGCAGCTCGTTCTGGGAGAGATCGGAAGCCGCCAGCACCTCGAAGCCGGCATCGCCGAGCAGTTGCGTGATCGCCTTGGCGTCGTTGGCCGGATTGGGCAACGGCGTCACCGCGCGGTAGGCCGACTGGCCGATCACCAGCGCGATGCGGTTCTCCGCCTGTGCGGCGTGCGAGCCCAGCACGATCGCGGCGGCGACCATGGCGTTGTAAAGGACAGGACGAAACATGACGTCACCTTCCCGGCAGCGGTTCCCGACCGCAGCGCCGCGGATCGAGTAACCAAGCGTGATGCCAGGAACCAGATCAGGGCCGGTGCGATCGAACAATGCGGCGACAGGCCGCTGCTTGGTTGGTCAGCAGGAACCGGAGAGCGGTTCAACGCCGGCGCGCGGCGCGTGCGCCTATTTCGGCTTCTTGGGCGAATCCGCCGGCACCACGCCACCCCACGGGTCATATTTTTCCTTGGCGTCGGGAATGCGCTCGAGCGCCGCCTTGTAGGCCCTCTCGTCGGCGGCCGAGCGCCTCGCGGCCTTGGGGTCGGTCTTCTCTTCGGCGGGCGGTCCGTTGCGCTTGCCGCCGAACTGCGCCGCGGCCGGCGCCGCCACCAGCGCCAGCGTCATCGCCGCCACCAGTATCTTGAAGGTTTTCATCGCCTTTCCTCCCCGTATCCCCAACGCCACATCGCCAAACCTATATCCCGAAAATCCACCGCCATCTCGGGCCAAATCGTGGCAATCCCGCGACGGTTACGGAGGCTGCGACAACCTAACTCGCGGAGGCCACAGGGTGAACACCCCGTTAAGACTACCGCACAAATTGCACGTCCAAACCAACCTTATCTTGGAATGTTTCCATTAGTGTCGGCCGCAACGCGGGGTGGGAAATCGCGCGGCGCGCGAGGCTTTCACCCGCCGCGAATGGGAATGGGGACGTGGTCGAGATCACAAATCCAGCAGCGGCTCGTCGCACGTCGATGCGCGACGTTCATCGCGCGTCGATGAACGACGTTCATCCTGTGCCGATGAACGACGTTCATCCTGTGCCCATGAACGACGACGCGCTGGCGCCGCTCACCGCCATCGCCACGGGCCCGTGGCAGCAACTCGCCGAGCGCGCCGTCGAGCCGAACGGCTATTATTTGCCGGACTGGGAACTGGCGGTCAACGCCTCGGCGCGGGGCCGCACCGACGCTTCCGCGCTCGGCGCCTGGCGCGAGGCCGTGCCCGGCGCGGCGCGGCTGATCGGCCTCTTGCCGGTGATCCCGCTGTGGCGCGCCTGCAAAATTCCGTTGCCGGCGCTGGCCAGCGCCGATCCCTACGGCACGCTCGGCACGCCGCTGCTCGATCGCGACATGGCGCATGACGCCGTCGAGGGACTGATGCAGCAGGCCCGCGACGCCGGCGCGCATGCCTTGATCCTGCGCGACATGACGATCGACGGCGCGGTGATGAAAGCCGTCACCGACGTGCTCGGCAGAGCCAGCATGGCGCCCTGCGTGCTGCACGCCCATGCCCGCGCCTGCCTCGACGCGACGCGCGACGCCGATGAATTGCTGCGCGAGGCGCTCGGGCCGAAGAAGCTGAAGGAACTGCGCCGCCAGCGCAACCGGTTGAGCGAGCATGGCGAGGTGTCGTTCGAAGTGGCGCGGACGCCAAGCGAGGTGGCCATCGCGCTGGAAACCTTCCTCACGCTGGAAGCCAGCGGCTGGAAGGCCAAACGCGGCACCGCGCTGATCCAGGACGAAGGCGATGCCGCCTTCATCCGCCGCGCCACCGCGGCGCTGGCGGAAAAATCCCAATGCGAGATCGTCACCTTGCGGGCCGGCACCAGCGCGGTCGCCGCCGCCATCGTGACGCGGCACCAGGATCGCGCCTTCTATTTCAAGCTCGGCGTCGATGAACGCTTCGCCAAACTGTCGCCCGGCGTGCAGCTAACGCTCGATCTCACCCGGCATCTGTGCGCCGACCCCAGGGTCGCGAGCGCCGATTCCACCGCCAATGCCGGTCATCCGATGATCGACCCGATCTGGCGCGGACGGCTTGCCATCGGCGACGTGCTGATCCCGCTGCGACCGCACGATCCAATGGTGTTCTTCATTCATGCGGCGCTGAAGCTGCACTTGCTGGCCTACCAGACCGGCCGCCGCCTCGTTCGTTTCATCCGCAGCCGCCGCCAGGAGAAACCGACATGACCGCCGCCACCGAATGGACGCCGGTGATCTCCGCGGCCAATCAGGCGCTCAAGCGCGACTTTCCGCTAAAACCGTTTGCGATCCGCCACCGGCTGGCGGGCCATCCGTTGCTGACGCTGCCACGGATCGCGCAGCTCGCCTCCGAATTGCCGCGCGACCTGATCGAATATAATTCCGGCAAGGTCGCGATCAGCCAGGACCCGGACCAGATACCGTCGGTCGATCTCGACCCGGTCGAGGTGGTGAAACGGATCGAGACCGCTGGGGCCTGGATGGTCTTGAAGCGGGTGGAGAATTCGCCCGAATATCGCGCCCTGCTGGAAGACGCGCTTTTGTCAGTC
>JAQGJF010000653.1 GCA_028290765.1 Tardiphaga sp. | reverse complement strand
CTGGAACTGGTGAAGAACGAGAACTACTGGGACAAGGCGCGCGTTCCCAAGGTCGACAAGATGCTGCTGTTGCCGATGCCGGAGGCCAATGCGCGCACCGCAGCGTTGCTGTCCGGCCAAGTCGATTGGATCGAGGCACCGGCGCCGGACGCGGTCGCGGAAATCAAGCAGCGCGGGTTTGTCATCCAGGCCAACGAAGAGCCGCATGTCTGGCCGTGGCAGTTTTCGCGCATCGAAGGTTCGCCGTGGAACGACATCCGTGTCCGCAAGGCCGCCAATCTCTGCGTCGATCGCGAAGGTCTCAAGGAAGGTCTACTTGCCGGCCTGATGGTGCCGGCGACCGGCACCTTCGAGCCCGGTCATCCCTGGCGCGGCAAGCCGAGTTTCGAGATCAAATATGACAAGCCCGCCGCCCAGAAGCTGATGCAGGAAGCCGGCTTCGGTCCGGCCAAGAAGCTCAGCGTCAAGATCCAGACCTCGGCCTCGGGAAGCGGCCAGATGCTGCCGCTGCCGATGAACGAATATCTGCAGCAGGCGCTGGCGGAATGCTATTTCGACGTTCAGCTCGACGTCATCGAATGGAATACGCTGTTCACCAACTGGCGCCGCGGCGTCAAGGATCCCAGCGCCAATGGCGCCAACGCCACCAACGTGACCTATGCCGCGATGGATCCGTTCTTCGCCATGGTGCGCTTCCTGCAGTCGTCGATGGCACCGCCGGTGTCCAATAATTGGGGTTTTATCAACAACCCGAAGTTCGACGAACTGGTGACCAAGGCGCGGCAGACGTTCGATCCGGCAGCGCGGGATGCGGCGCTGGCCGAATTGCATGCCGCCTCGGTCGATGACGCGGCGTTCCTCTACGTCGCCCACGACGTCGCGCCGCGCGCGATGAGCCCCAAGATCAAGGGTTTCGTGCAGCCGAAGAGCTGGTTCGTCGACTTCTCGCCGGTGTCGATGACGCCGTAATACTCAGGGCCGGCTTCTCTTCCCCTCTCCCCTTGTGGGAGAGGGTGGCTTCGCGAAGCGAAGACGGGTCAGGGGATGATGCCTCTCGTTGTGTAGCTCCCCCTCACCCGGCACGGACTTCGCGGTAGCCGATGCGAAGCATCGGCGTACTATTTAAGTGACGGCGGCCAAAGGCCGCCTTTGGCCACCCTCTCCCACAAGGGGAGAGGGAAGCAAGTGGGCCTCTAATCCAAAGGTCATCCGTGCTCGTCTATATCGCCCGGCGTATCGTCTACGTGATCCCGATCATCATCAGCGTGGCGCTGGTGTGCTTCCTCTTGGTGCACATCACGCCGGGCGATCCGCTGGTCGCGGTGCTGCCGGCGGACGCGTCGCAGGAGCTCGCCAACCAGCTGCGTGTCGCCTATGGCTTCGATCGTCCGCTGCCAATTCAGTTCGGGCTCTGGCTGTGGCGGGCGGTCGGCGGCGACCTCGGCCATTCCATCGCCACCGGCCGGCCGGTGCTCTCGGAAGTGATGCGCGCGGTCGGCAACACCGTCACGCTGGCGATCGCGGCGGCGATGATCGGTTTTTCGCTCGGGCTGTTCTTCGGCCTGATCGCCGGCTATTTCCGCGATACCTGGGTCGATAAGGTGGCGACTTCGATCGCCATCGCCGGGGTCTCGGTGCCGCATTACTGGCTCGGCATGGTGCTGGTGATCATTTTTTCGGTGCAGCTCAATTGGCTGCCCGCGGTCGGAGCCGGTCCCGGCGGGTCCGGTTCCTGGGCCTGGGATTGGGAGCATATCCGCTTCCTGGTGCTGCCGGCGATCACCACCTCGGTGATTCCGATGGGCATCATCACCCGCACCGTGCGCGCGCTCACCGGCGATATTCTGTCGCAGGATTTCGTCGAGGCGCTGCGCGCCAAGGGCCTGCGCGAAACCCACGTGTTCCGCCATGTCATCAAGAATGCGGCGCCGACCGCGCTGGCGGTGATGGGGCTGCAACTCGGCTACATGCTCGGCGGTTCGATCCTGATCGAAACCGTGTTCTCGTGGCCGGGCTCCGGCCTGCTGCTCAATTCCGCGATCTTCCAGCGCGACCTGCCGCTGCTGCAGGGCACCATCCTGGTATTGGCGCTGTTCTTCGTCATCCTCAATCTTCTGGTCGATATCGCGCAGGCGTCGATCGATCCGCGCATCAAGCGGAGCTGACATGAGCGCACTGACAGATACAGCCCTTCAGGCCGCGCCCTCGAGCAAGGCGCGCGGCTACTGGGCGACGGTCGGCCGGCGCATTGTGCGCGACAAGGTCAGCATGGCCTGCGCCCTGATCCTGATCGCGATCTTCGTCGCGGCGCTGTGCGCGCCGTGGCTGCATCTGGCCGATCCTTACCAGGGTTCGATGATCCGCCGGCTTCGCTTCATCGGCACGCCTAATTATCCGCTCGGCACCGACGAACTCGGCCGCGACATGCTGGCGCGGCTGGTCTATGGCGGGCGGCTGTCGCTGCTGATCGGCATCCTGCCGGTGATCCTGGCCTTCATCATCGGCACCTCGCTCGGCCTCATCGCCGGCTATGTCGGCGGCAAGGTCAATACCGCGATCATGCGCACTGTCGACATCTTCTACGCGTGTCCCTCGGTGCTGCTGGCGATCGCGATCTCCGGCGCGCTCGGCGCCGGCATCGTCAATTCGATCGTCTCGCTGACCGTGGTGTTCGTGCCGCAGATCACCCGCGTCGCCGAGAGCGTCACCACCGGCGTACGCAACATGGATTTCGTCGAGGCGGCGCGGGCCTCCGGCGCCGGCGCCTTCACCATCATGCGGGTCCACATGCTCGGCAATGTGTTGGGGCCGATCTTCGTCTACGCCACCGGGCTTATCTCGGTGTCGATGATCCTGGCCGCCGGCCTGTCGTTCCTCGGGCTCGGCACCAAGCCGCCGGAGCCGGAATGGGGCCTGATGCTGAACACGCTGCGCACCGCGATCTATGTCAACCCGTGGGTGGCCGCACTTCCCGGTGCGATGATCTTTGCGGTCTCGATCTGCTTCAACCTGCTCAGCGACGGCATGCGCAGCGCGATGGACATCCGGAACTGATGCCATGAACCAGATCAGTCCATCGACCGACATGCTGGAACCGATTGAGGACCGCGGCGGCGCCGCGCAGCCGCTGCTGCAGGTCAATGGCCTCACAAAACACTTTCCGGTACGCGGCGGGCTGTTTGCGAAGGGCAAGACCGTGCGCGCGGTCGACGACGTGTCGTTCTCGATCGCCAAGGGCGAGACGGTGGGAATCGTCGGCGAGTCCGGCTGCGGCAAGTCGACCACCGCGCGGCTTCTGATGCATCTGATGCCGCGCAATGCCGGCGACATCATCTATGACGGCATGCAGGTCGGCCACGCGCTGTCGCTGCGCGAGCTGCGCCGCGGCATGCAGATGGTGTTTCAGGATAGTTACGCCTCGCTCAATCCACGCCTCACCATCGAGGAATCGATTGCGTTCGGCCCCAAAATTCACGGCATGCGCGAGGATGCCTCGCGCGCGCTGGCGCGCGAACTGCTCGGCAAGGTCGGGCTGCGGCCGGAGAATTTCGCCAATCGCTACCCGCATGAAATCTCCGGCGGCCAGCGCCAGCGCGTCAACATCGCCCGCGCGCTGGCGCTGTCGCCGCGGCTGGTGATCCTCGACGAAGCGGTGTCGGCGCTCGACAAGTCGGTCGAGGCGCAGGTGCTCAATCTTTTGGTCGATCTCAAGCGCGAATTCGGCCTCACTTATTTGTTCATCAGCCATGACCTCAACGTGGTGCGCTATATTTCTGACCGCGTGCTGGTGATGTATCTCGGCGAGGTGGTCGAGCTCGGCCCGGTGGACGAAGTCTGGGACGCGCCGGCGCATCCCTATACGAGGGCGCTCTTGGCGGCGATGCCGTCGTCCGACCCTGACAACAGGACGGAGACGCCGCCGATCTCCGGCGATCCGCCCAATCCGATCGATCCGCCTTCAGGATGCCGGTTTCATACCAGATGTCCGTTCGCGGAGCCGCTGTGCGGCGAGGCCACGCCGAAGCTGACCGCGCTTGGTGCGAGCGGCCATCAGGCGGCGTGCTACATGGCGATTCCCGGCTCCGGTCACAGCCTGGCGCCGTCTGCAAAGGAGTAAGTGCATGACGAAACCCACGCCCAAGGAGATCAAGGCCATGGCCGGCGTCGCCGGCCTGCCGGTATCGGACGAGGTCGCGACGCGGATCGCCAATTCGATCGGTCCCGCCTTCGACGGCTTTGCGGCGATCGCCGGCACGCTGCCGTTCGACCTCGAGCCCGCAACCTTCAACCATGTGCAAACCGCGAAGGTTTCGAAATGAGCGTGACCGAACCCGCGCTGTTGTCGCTGACCGAGGTCGCGCTGGCCATCGCCCAGAAGCGCGTCTCGTCGCGCGAGGTCACGCAATCCTGCCTCGATCGCATCGGGCAATGGCAGCCGCGTTTGAATGCCTTTATGTCGATCGAGGCGGACGAGGCGCTGGCCGCCGCCGACGCTGCCGATGCGGCATTGGCGAGCGGCAAAAGTCGCGGCGCGCTGCATGGCGTGCCGTTGGCGCACAAGGATATGTATTACGACGCCGGCAAAGTCGTCACCTGCGGCTCGAAAATCCGTCGCGACTGGGTCGCGACCTCGACTGCGACTTCGCTGCAACGGCTGAAGGACGCCGGTACGGTTCGGCTCGGCGCGCTGCAGATGTCCGAATTCGCCTATGGCCCGACCGGTCATAACGCGCATTACGGGCCGGTGCATAATCCGTGGGCCGTCGACCACGTCACCGGCGGTTCGTCGTCGGGTTCGGGCTCGGCGGTGGCGGCGCGGCTGACGTTTGCCGCGCTGGGTTCGGATACCGGCGGCTCGATCCGGATGCCGGCGCATTTCTGCGGCGTCACCGGATTGAAGACCACGGTCGGCCGGATCAGCCGCGCCGGCGCGATGCCGCTGTCGCAGTCGCTCGACACTGTCGGCCCGCTGGCGCTTAGCGCGGAAGACTGCGCGCTGCTGCTCGGGTTGATGGCCGGCGCCGATCCGGAGGATCCGACCTGCCTTGGCGGCGGGGTACCGGATTATGCGGCGGCAACGCAGCAGTCGATCAAGGGCCTCACC
>JAQGJF010000621.1 GCA_028290765.1 Tardiphaga sp. | reverse complement strand
CGCCCGTCTCGTCGCCGTGCCGGGCGCGCAGCCCGCAGCTCTTTCGGATGGCGACGTCGCGAAGCGGCAAACGTTCTTTTCAGGGGGTGGGGGGATCGTCTCGACGGCCCCCGACGTCCTGCGCTTCTGCCAGATGCTGCTCAACGGCGGTGAGCTTGACGGTGCCCGCATTTTGAAACCGGAAACGGTGGCGCTGATGACGACAAATTCACTGCCGCCCGACATCCACATCGCGGGACACGAAGCCGGTCCAGCTTATGGGACGGGTTGGGGGCTCGGCTTCGCCATTCGCACCAACCCGGATTTCAGTTTTATCCCAGGCGCGGTCGGCAGCTTCAACTGGCAGGGAAGCTGGGGCACGTTTTTCTCGGTCGACCCGGTTCAGAAGCTGATCCTGGTGATGATGATGCAGCGGAGCCAGTACAGTGGAAATGGCTTCTATTTCAACGCGATCCGCCGTCTGCCCTATGCAGCGTTGAAGGTTCCGGAAATTTCCGTACCCGCCGCACCAACGCAATTGAACGCCGCCGCTCTCACCGAATACATCGGACGTTACGACTTCGGCGGCTCCGCAAGTTCGCTGGACAGACAGACCTCGGTCGCCGACGGTAACGCCTGGACCGGTCTTGAATCCGTTGTCGTGGAGACGGATGGCCTAAGGGTGATCAAGCCGGCCGACGGAGGCCCCGCCGCGAGGGTGGGCGTCATGGCGGGAGATCTCATCACCGCTATCGGCGACGCGTCGATCAAGGGCCTGACCCTGGAAGCAGCCTTTCGCCGGATTTCAGGTCCGGTCAACGCCACGATCAAGCTCAAAATCAGCCGCCAGAAGCAGACCGATCCGCTCGTTGTCGCCTTTGCCCGCGAGGCGGTCCCCTCGCACAGTGTCGAGCTTCAAATCCGTGTCGCGGACGGCAAGCTTGTGGTTGAAGCAACAGGCTGGTCGGTGCTTGATTTCGACAAGGGCAGGCCTGTGCCCGTGGCGGTTCTCTCGAACGATGAATTCCAGAGTGGCGATCGTACGCGGATCGCCTTCATTCGCGACGCAGCCGGCAAGGTCATCGGCGCGGTTCTCAATCCGGGACCATGGGAGCAACGCGGCGCACTCGCCCAATAGGGGCGGACTGACAGCTGATGACATGGCGGCATCGCGCCCCATGGCTTGCGTCCCTTTGAGCTCGACACCCGGTCAAAGTTTGTTCGTATGGGATCGGCGAACGGACAGTCGGTCAAATCTACAATTTAAATAAAAAGCCGTGCAACTCCCGGTCACAAGCACAAACACTGGATTGAACCACGGTTTTGCGAGGGACTCATGCCGCGCTGATATGCTGCGCAAAGTTGCCGCAATCTTGCGCGCTGACAGCGGGGTGGGCCTTTTCGCCAACCGCGAACGTAAGGTTACCGCACTTGGTAAACGCGTCTTGCCGCTCGCGGCGCGAAAGCCTCGTTGCGCGTTTATGCGCTGCCGCTGTTCCACCAGTAACTATAAAACCATCGCCATCCGACACGTCGTTTCGCGTGCCTGCCGCTGTGTATATAGATACATTTGCAAGGAACATGGTGCCGAACGTGAGCAAAGAATATGTTGGTCCGGAACGACGCTGGACGCCGCGATATTTGACTGTCGGGCCGATCTCGTTGCCCTATGTCGATCGCGACAAGGCGATCGCCACGATACGGCGTTCGTTCGTCGACGGGCATCAGCTGTGCGTCGCGTTCTGCAACAGCAACACGCTGCTGCAGGCGCTTCGTTCGCCGAGCTACGCGGAGACGCTGTCGAGCTTCCTTTTGCTGAACGACGGAATCGGCGTCGATATCTGCTCCTATCTGTTCAAAGGCCGTCCCTTCACGGACAACCTCAACGGGACCGACTTCATTCCGGATCTGCTGTCCGATGCCGTGCCCGGGCGTTCAGTTTTTCTATTGGGCGCGGAGCCGCAGTGGATCGGTTCGTCGAGCCGGAAAATCGCCGAGCAATTTCCGAATTGCAGGATCGTCGGATCGCACCATGGTTACTTCGGGCCCGACGAGGTCGACCTTATTATCGCGAAGATCAATCGGGCGTCGCCTGACATCCTCCTGGTCGGCCTGGGCAACCCGCTGCAGGAGCAGTTCATTGCCAGGTACGCGCCGCGCATTCGGGCGCGGGTGCTGATCGGCGTCGGGGCTTTTCTTGATTTCTCGGCGGGAAAAGTCGCTCGCGCACCGGAGATGTTGCGGCGCTGGCGCCTCGAATGGCTGTTTCGGCTGGCACAAGAGCCGGGTCGTCTGGGTCGGCGCTACACATTCGATGTCGTCGCATTCCTGTATGCCGTCACCAGGCTGAGAGTCACGATGAGGCCGGGGAGTGAAGCCGAATTCCCCGCCGCGTATCGAAATGGTCGGCTGCGACCGACCTTGCGCGAGGCCGCCATGGGCCGATCGGCGTCACTCGTCGACGCACCGGGCAGTCAAGCCGAATTCCCCGATGCGTTTGGCGATGCTCCGCTGAGCCCGGCCTTACACGAGACCGAGATAGACCGACCGGTATCGTTCAGCGACGCCTGACCAGGCGTGATCCGAAAGGTCCGGCATCCCGGACGCCTCGGGATGGCTATACGCTGCTTCCAGCATGTCGGCGACCTCAGCCGGATCGGAAAAATCGGCGAGACGCACGCTCGGATGGCGCGCGGCCAGAGTCCGAAACGATGCGTTCGGATGGACGAAGCATCGAAAGCCGGCGCTCATGGCTTCGATCAGCGCGATGCCGAATCCTTCATATTCAGATGCGGAAACAAAGAAGCTCGAGCGCGCGAAAAGCTCGCGAAGATCGCCGTCGGTAAGATCGACATGCACCGTCACGTTCGACGCCACGCCGGCGGCGTCGATCATGCCCTGCAGATCCGACGGCCCCAGGTCGGAGGGAATGCCGGCAATATGAAGATGCCAGGCCGGGTCGCGTTGCCGGAGCTCTGATGCCATGGCGATCAGCCGGTCCAGTCGCTTGTTTTTGGAAAAGCGGCCAACTGTCACGATCGACCTCACCAGATTGCCACTCGCGCTTCCGGAGAATTTCGACAGGTCGACGCCGTTCTCGATGGTCAGCACTTTCTCGCCGGCAATCTGCGAGAACTGCTGTGCGTCGCTCTCGCTGCAGCCGACGATCGCGCCGTAGGCCCGTGCCGACAGCCGGGTCGGGCCGTTGAACCAGAGCCGCTTTAAACCGGCATGGTCGGCGGTGTGAAAGAAGCCGCCATGGGTCGTGGCCACCAGCGGCTTGCGATGAAGCGGCCTGGTGAGTGCAAGCGCGTCAAAAAAGAAATCGATCGCGTGGACGTGGAGGATATCGGCGTCGCCCAGATGCCGAAGCAGGCTCGGCACCAGCGGGTAGCGGGTCGAGCCGTAGAACGGCAGGCGTTGTATCTTCATGCCGTCGAAGACCGCCTGGGCCGGCAACCGATGGTCAGGATGGGAGAAGAGCCGATCGCAGGTCAAAATTCTCACGTCGCAGCCGGTCAGAACCTGCTCGCGAGCGAGATTGGCGACGAAATCCTCCAGGCCTCCGCGGTTGGGATGAAACTGACGGACGGCATGCAGGATCTTCAAACCAGCCGCAACCGGTTTGATGGAGGACAGGAGCGGTGTTGCCACCGTGCTTACCGGGTTGCTTTGCGGCATGTCCCTGGATCCACCTTGCGAGCAAGCATCGCGAGTACCGACGGCGTGGGTTGCGCCGGCTGAACATTGAACGGGTAGTCCGACGGCCATCGCTCGCCCGCGGCCCATACGGTCCAGCCCAGCCAATGCCTGCGGTCGGTATTGACGGTATCGAGGATCTTTTCAAGCGCCGCCACGCATTCGGGCCGGTTTGATGCGCCGATTTCGCCCAGGAAGCCGCGCCTGTCATGCGCGGCGAGCCAGGCGTTCACCCGCTCGATCGCGGCCAGCGCGGCGAGCCCGTTCTCGCAACCCGGAGAGCGCCCGGAATAGTCACCGTCCAAATATTGATGCAGCTCGAAGGCGTAATTGTTCGCGGGGTCGTTGACACCCAGCATCGTGGTGCCGTTGTTGCCGACCGGAAGATCCAATGTCCAGCTGTGCGCGCCGCTATAGGCCGTGCCGGAAACCAGAATGAGCTGGTCCGCGCGTGCGGCGCGAATGCCGGCAATGGCCGCGTTCGCCGCCTCAAGCCAGGCACTCGCAGGCAGATCGTAGGGTTCGTTCATCAGGCCGAAAGCGACCGAGCGCTCGCGGCGCAAATGATTCGCAAGCCGGTGCCAGACATCGGCAAATGCGCTGATCGGCACGGTGTCCGAGCCGATCCGCGCTTTGTTGTAGTACGCATAATTATGCAGGTCGAGGATCGTGACGAGGCCTGCGTCGCGGGCGGCGGCGATGGTCGTGTCGAGGCGGGCTAGTTCGTCGCGATCGAGAGGCTTGCTGAGGCGGGGCTGCAGCCGCTCCCATAGAACGGGCAGGCGAATGGCGGTGAGACCCATCGCGGCCAGTGAATTGATCGTCTGCTCCGTCGGATAGGCATAGTCGAAGCCATATCTGCCGGGCAGGTCGCCGAATTCCGCGCCGGCGGCATTGACGCCACGCAGGCACATCGGCCCTGCCGCAAGGCAGAAGGACGGCGTCAGCGTACCGGCGATCAGCACACCGGCCAGCAACGTCGTCCGGAGCTTCTTCATCTGCGTGGATCTGGCGGCAGGGCGCTGACCAGCAGGTTGCACATCGCCTCGGTGAGGCGGGCGCGTGCACCCGAATGGGTGAAGTTGTGGTCTGCATCCGGGATCATGGTGACGGATGCTTTTTTATAGCGCCGAAGGCGCTCGCCGCTCTCGCCCATGTAGGT
The DNA here is from genome assembly GCA_028290765.1 of Tardiphaga sp. Next base: position 2,861 of record JAQGJF010000621.1, on the reverse strand, counting down.
CCGGAACTCGTGGAGGCCGAGGTCGCCGGTCGAGAAGACAAGCGCGACCCGGACGTCGCGGCGCTCCAGCTCCTGGAATCGCCGATGAACTTCCTTGTAGAGTTTGCCCTCGGGCGTGATCCCCGGAAGGAGATACCCAAATTTCAGACCGGCTTGGCGAACAAGCCGTTGCGCGACGTAGGTGGCCGCGGCGCGGAATCGGAGTTCGCCGCTCAGAAGCCGTTTCAATCCCCGCTTGCTCAGCAGCGTGGCGCCAAAGTTGCCAATGCTGCGATGCGCGTAGCGGAGCGCTTCCTCGACGGATTCGCGGGGATCCCAGACAAAGCGCTCGGCATTGACGATGATCGCACTGTGGACCCGCGGATCCCGGACGGCGGCATTGAAGGATGCATAGGCGCCGCTGCAGCGACCCACCAGGGCAATGGGACCGCAGCCGAGCCCATCGACATAGTCGATGGCATGGCAAACATTTGCGATCTGTTCTTCCGAGTAGATAACTTCCCTGGATGCGCCGGGAACAGCAGGACTATCACCAATTCCGATGGCATCGAACCGCAGCGAGGCGATGCCGCGCTGCGCCAGCGCGCGCGCCTGCTCGACGCTGGCTCGCCCCCAGCCGATATGATAGTCGCGGCCCGAATTGGCCAGCACCGCGATGGCTGACGATCGCCGCCCGAGCGGCCGGCACAGCACCCCGAACAATCGTTGGTCCGGACCGAAGCGAAGCGGCAGCTCGTCGTAATGCGGACCGATCAGCGCGCGTGCGATCTCCGGCCGCCTGGCCGGCGCATGCTGCCCGTTCGCGAACGTCCCCGGCGGCAGGCTGTCGATCCAGGATGTAATCTTTGCCAGCGTCCCGAGCGGCGGCTCGGCCTGGGTCGGATCGGTCAGGATGAGCTCGTAGCCGTCGTAGCCGATGGAAGTCACCTCGGCACCGAGCGATGCAAAATGCTTGCCGAGGACGCTTTCGCCCGAAGCATGGGTTCGCTCGACCAGCAGCATCCTGTTGGCGGGGGAGCGTTTGGTCTGGGTCAGATCGATCGCGCGGATCGCCGTCGCCCGGCCCGTCGCCAGCGGGAAGCCCGCGACGCTGTAGCCGTTCTCGTCGAGCGGATCGGGTCGAATTCCAATGCGTTCGGTCAGGACGCGTGTCCATGCCTGAAGCTCGCGCAGATAGGAACGGCCCTTGATGATCGGCGCCATCAGAACCGTGGCCGCAACATGTGGGAATTCCGCGCCGAGCTGGGCGACCAGACTTGCCCCGAACCCCTGTCCGACCAGCACCAGTTCGGCGCCCGGGTTGCGCTCGATCAGATATCTGGCGCATCTGTGGGCCGCATCGATCCAATCGGAGATGCCATCCGGCGCGGTGTGAGGCTCAATGGCGTCCGCCGTATCGGGATAATCGAACCGCAGGCAGGCGTGGCCCGATGCGGAAATCATCTCGGCAAGGGTCCGCCACGTCGTCCGCGCGCACATTTCCTCGAACCCGATCGGCGCCAGCAGCAGCACGGCTTTGCGGCCTTGATGGTTGGCACGACCTTCATAATAAAAGCCGCCGAAGCTATCGAACGTGACAGGCATGCCAAAAGGCGAAACCGCGATGTCGCCATCGCCGCTGTCCTGAGAAGCCTCGAGCCGGTTTGTCTCGCTGACTAGCATGGCTGGATGCTGTCGCATGCTGCCCTCTCAAATTTCGGGCCGCCGCCATCGGTTGGTGCTGAAATCGCGGGTTGCTCTGGGGTCATCAGCCGGGCGCTCCATCCGCTTGTGCCGGCCGCGTGAATGGCACCGAAGGATGCTCCTGCTTCGCGGTGTCGCGGCGCAAAACGATCGGCTGGAAAAATGCCGTTGCCATGTTGTCGATGCCCCAGCGTTTCATGACCCAGACTGTGGCTCCCAGATTGGAACTGAGGGTGAACAGGACGCTGGCGACCGCCACGCCGGGAAGGCCGAACCACAAGGCCAGGAGATAAAGAACGCCGAGATAGGCGACAAACAAAACCGATCTGATGACGAGAAAGAATCGCTCGCCACCGCCGATCATCAGCAGCCAGGATCCCGGGCCGAAGAACGACTGAATGACGGCGGCGCCGCATAAAATCAGCAAAACCTCAAAATGCGCTGCGAATTCCTGATTGAAGAGCGCAAGGACGTGCCGGCCGACCAGGGCGATGAGCAGCGCTCCAGCAAGCGAAATCCCGAAACTCGCAAAAGACAACCGGCCGATCAGCTTTTGCGCGCCCTGGCTGTCGCCGCTCTGGAAGCGGGCCGCGATCAGGGGGATGCCGACCGTGTCGATTGCGGTGATCGGCAGCGTCAGCAGCATCGCGATTCTCAATGCGACGAAATAAAACGCCGCTTTATCGAGGCCGAGGAAGGCGCCGATCGCGATCGTCTCGAGATAGGATGCGCAGGCATTGAGCAGATTGTTCGCCACGAAATACAGGCTTTCGGCGCGCCAGCGCTCGCGTTGGCGCGGCAGGCGCGACAGCAGCGCGGGCCCCTCGGTTCTTGCGAAATCGATCAATTGGTATGTCGTCACGATGGTGAGCAGGACGGTGATGATCACCATCGCCTCGATCCCGCTGTAGAGCAGGCCGAGGGCGGCCATTGCCAGCATCGCGATGGCCGACGCTCCGCGCCAGATAATTTCGCGGGGCAGCAGCGACATCGAGATGCGGCCGTGGATCCGAAAATAGTTCTGCAGATATTCGCTCAGCGCAAACACCGCGCCGAACAGGCAGGCGATCGGGAGAGCGTTGTACGGCGATGGCCATGCATCGCCGATGAACCACAGGATGACCGCACTGCAGGACAGCAGAAGCGCTCCCAGTGCCAGCCAGTTGATGTTGACCCTG
>JAQGJF010000618.1 GCA_028290765.1 Tardiphaga sp. | reverse complement strand
ATGACGAACTGATTGCTCTCGACATCCTTGTAGAACACCAGCTGGCCGGTATCGGGGCACTTGATCCACAAATTCTCCGGGGTCTCGCGGCGCAAGATGCTGCGAATTTTCGGCCGGACGACGTTGGTGAGCCAGTTCATGGTTTGCTCCGAAATGCGGTCAGATCAGATACGCATGACCTGGGATATATGGCGGTCCGGCCCGAGCCGGGCAAGCCGCCGCTTAAGCGCCTGTCTTCACTGCAATTGTGGCTTATTCTGCGGCCTGTTTGGCTCCCCGCACGCCCTGCGCCAGCGCGGCGACCAGATCGGCGACCGCGGCAACGGTCTTCGCCGTCGCGCGATCCTGCGCGTCCAGGCTGCCGCGCAAGGCATCCACCAGGGCGGTACCGACCACGGCGCCATTGGCATGCTCGGCGATGGCGCGGGCGGCCTCCGGCGTCCGGATGCCGAAACCGACGCACACCGGCAGTTTGGTATGCCGCTTGATGCGGGCGACGGCTTCGCCGACGACGCCGGAATCGGCGCTCGCGCTGCCGGTGATGCCGGTGATCGACACGTAATAAACAAAGCCGGACGTATTCGCGAGCACCGCAGGAAGGCGCTTGTCGTCGGTGGTCGGCGTCGCCAGACGGATGAAATTGAGCCCGGCCTTCATCGCCGGCAGGCACAATTCGCTGTCTTCCTCCGGCGGCAGGTCGACGATGATCAGCCCGTCGACACCGGCGGACTTGGCATCGGCCAGAAACCGGTCGACGCCGTAGATGTAGATCGGATTGTAGTAGCCCATCAGCACCAGCGGCGTGGCGTTATCGTCCTTGCGGAAGCCGCGCACCATCGCCAGCGTCTTTTTCAGGGTCATGCCGGCTTTGAGCGCGCGCAGGCCCGCGGCCTGGATCGACGGCCCATCCGCCATCGGATCGGTGAAGGGCATGCCGATCTCGATGATGTCGGCGCCGGCCTTCGGCAGCGCTTTGATAATGTCGAGCGACGTCGCCGGATCGGGATCGCCGGCCATCAGAAAGGTGACAAAGGCCGAGCGGCCTTGTTTCGCGAGGTCCGCGAAGCGTGCGTCGATGCGGGTGGTCATATGGCGGCGTTCGCTGTGTTATACCTCTCCCCGTCGGGGAGAGGTCGGCTGCGCAGCAGCCGGGTGAGGGGAATGGAAAGGTTCAAAGCCAGAGCCAGGAGCCTTCGCGCGTCGCAAACGAGTGCCGAAGCCAGACTGTGGCAGGCGCTGCGCAATCGACGGCTGGCGCGGTGGAAATTCCGGCGCCAGCATTCCATCGATCGGTACGTGGTGGATTTCGTCACACTGGACGGAAAACTGATTGTCGAGGTCAACGGCGTGACCCACGCCGAACCGTCGGAACTGGCACGAGATAAAGCCCGGACGAATGTGTTGGAGGCCTGCGGTTTCCACATCGTCCGCATCTCGAACAGCGACGTGTATGACAATCTCGAGGGTGTTCTCGAAATGATCGAAGGCACGCTTCGGCTGGATTGAAGTCCCCTCACCCGGCTGCTGCGCAGCCGACCTCTCCCCGTTGGGGAGAGGTGAAGAAGGCCGCGACGTTCGACGCTCACTTCTTCTTGCCCCTCAGAATATCGCCGACCTGCGGCACGTCCTTGTCGCCGCGGCCGGAGAGGTTGATCACCATCAGATGATCCCTCGTGCGCTTCGGCGCCAATTCCATCACCTTGGCGATGGCATGCGCCGGCTCCAGCGCCGGAATGATGCCTTCCAGCCGCGACAGCAACTGGAATGCCGCCAGCGCTTCGTCGTCGGTGGCCGAGAGGTAGGTGACGCGGCCGGTTTCGTGCAGCCAGGAATGCTCCGGACCGATGCCGGGATAATCCAGGCCCGCCGAAATCGAATGCGCGTCCTGGATCTGGCCGTCGTCGTCCATCAACAGATAAGTGCGGTTGCCGTGCAGCACGCCGGGCCGGCCGCCGGCGATCGATGCGGCGTGCAATTGCGTCAGGCCATGACCCGCCGCCTCCACGCCAAAAATCTCGACGCTCGGGTCGTCGAGGAACGGATGAAACAGCCCCATCGCATTGGAGCCGCCGCCGATGCAGGCGACCAGCGAGTCCGGCAGCCTTCCTTCGGCTTCCTGCATCTGCACGCGGGTCTCGGTGCCGATGATCGACTGGAAGTCACGCACCATCATCGGATAGGGATGCGGCCCCGCCACGGTGCCGATGCAGTAGAACGTGTTGTGGACGTTGGTGACCCAGTCGCGCAGCGCCTCGTTCATCGCGTCCTTCAGGGTGCGCGATCCGGACTGCACCGGGATCACCTTGGCGCCCAGCATCTCCATGCGGATCACATTGGGCTGCTGCCGCTCGACATCGACGGCGCCCATGTAGACCACGCAATCGAGCCCGAACCGCGCACACAGGGTCGCGGTGGCGACGCCGTGCTGGCCGGCACCGGTCTCGGCGATGATGCGCTTCTTGCCCATCCGCCGCGCCACCATGATCTGGCCGAGCACGTTGTTGACCTTGTGCGAGCCGGTGTGGTTCAGCTCCTCGCGCTTGAAATAGAT
>JAQGJF010000614.1 GCA_028290765.1 Tardiphaga sp. | reverse complement strand
CCGCCGATCGAGGCCGGCAGCATTGCCGAACTCGCTGGCAAGCTCGAACTTGATCCGGCGGCGCTGGAACAGACCGTCGCCGATTTCCTGCACGCCCTTTTCAAGCAGCATCTTCAGGATCGAGCCGCGATTATAGGGCGTGCCGCGGATCAGGAAATTGTCGGCGGCGTCGCCCCAATATTGCTTCAGCCATTCGATGTTGGCCTCGAAGCCGCCGGCCGCCGCGACCAGCGCCGCCGCGCGCACCTTCACGAGACCTGCGCCCTGCTTCAGCGACGCCGACAGGAACATGCCGTGCTCGATCTCAAGGTCGAGCACCTCGGCGTCGTAGAGGATGTCGATGCCGAGCTGTTCGGCGGTCAGGTAAAGCGCATTCAGCATCGCCCGGCCGCCGCCAAGGAAGAACGAATTGGTGCGGCCGAGGCTGAGCGTGCCGCCCAGCGACGGCTGCCAGCGCACGCCCTGTTCGACGATCCAGTTCAGGATGTCCTTCGACTCCCTGATCATGTGGCGCGCCAGTTCCTCGTCGGTCTGCCCTTCGGTGACGCGCAACAGATCCTCAAAAAATTCATTCTCGGTATAGGGGCCGGTGAGGATGTCGGTGGCGGCGTCGTGGGCGCAGCGCATGTTGCGGGTATGGCGGGTATTGCCGCCGCGATAGAATTTCGGCGCGCCTTCCAGCACCAGTACCGAGGCGCCGCTGCGCCGCGCGCTGATCGCGGCGCACAGCGCGGCGTTGCCGCCGCCGATCACCAGCACGTCGAATTTTCGGGTCAGGTCGACCATGCGTCTCGTTCTCTTTTGGGCATGGCAAAGGCTGTCGGCCGGGGCCGATGGCCGCGAGCGCGGGGAGGGGGCCTATGCAGCAACGGCTTCGCGGGTTTCGATGGTCTTGCCGCCGCGATAGATCGCCAGCGCTGCGATGATACCCAGCGCCGCGGCGCACATCAGCCAGTAGCCGGGAGACGCCTTGTCGCCGGTGTGATCGATCAGCCAGGTCGATGCAAACGGCGTAAACGTGCCGAACAGGCCGGCGGCCAGCGCAAAGGCCAGCGAGAAACAGGTGGTGCGGACATGGGCCGGCACCACTTCGACCAATGCGCCCAGCATGGTGCCGCTGTAGACGCCGAAATAGAACGAGAACATCATCTCGACGGACAGCATCTTGCCGAAGGTCGGTGCGACGATCAGCCAGTGCAGCGCCGGATAGGCCGTGACCAGCGAGAGGCAGGCAATCGCCAGCAGCACCGGCTTGCGGCCGATCCGGTCGGACAGCGCGCCGCCGACCGGATTCCAGATGAAGTTGGTGACCGCCACCAGCAGGGTCACGGTCAGGGCTTCCTGGTTGGTCAGCTTCAGCACGGTCTTGCCGAAGGTCGGCGTATAGACCGTGACGAAGTAGAAGGTGGTGGTGGTCAGCACGGCCATCATCATGCCGAGCACGACGATACGCCAGTTGGCGGTAGCCGAACTGAACACCTCGGAGGCGGTGGGATGCTTCTTCATGGCCAGGAACGCCGGGGTTTCTTCCAGCGTTCGCCGCAGAATGAAAATGAAGGGAATGATCAGGCAGCCGATGAAAAACGGAATGCGCCAGCCCCACGCCGCGACCATATCCTGCGGCATCACTTCGCTGAGCATGAACCCGATCAGCGAGGCAACGAAAATGGCGACCTGCTGGCTCGAGGACTGGAACGAGGTGTAGAAGCCCTTGTTGCCGGGAGTGGCTATTTCGGAAAGATAGACCGAGACGCCACCGAGTTCGACGCCGGCGGAAAATCCCTGCACCAATCGGCCAAGCAGCACGAGGATCGGCGCGGCGACGCCGATCGTCTCATAGGTCGGGCAGATCGCGATGATGACGGTGCCGACGGCCATGATGCCGAGCGTCACGATCAGGCCCCGGCGCCGGCCGATGCGGTCGATATAGGCGCCGAGCACGATGGCGCCGACCGGGCGCATCAGCGCGCCAAGCCAGAACACGCCGAACGTATTCAGCAAGGCCGCGGTTTCGTTCTGGGCCGGGAAGAACGCCTTGGCGATCGCGCTGGCATAGAAGCCGAACAGGAAGAAGTCGAACTGTTCGAGGAAATTGCCGCTGGTCGCGCGCAGGATGGCGCCAAGACGTGATTTGATCTCTGGGGGGTTCGACGTGATCGTTTGCGACATGGCGGTTGAGATCCTCCGATTGGCGCGACCCGTGCAAGCGCGCACCGGCCGGGGCAATTTTGCTGCCTCTGCGGATAATCCTGCCACGCCGGGATCGTGCCACCAACCCCCAAAAGTGCAGGTCGATCCGCGCTATAGGCTTAGAAAGCCGGTCAGTTTTTGCCCTGCACCGAAGCGAGCATCCATTGCCGAAATGCCGCGAGCTTGGGCTTTTCGGCGCTCGCCTCCGGCGAGACCAGATAGAAGCCGGCGTCCGCCGGCAGCGTAATCTTGAACGGGACCACCAGGCGCCCCTTGGCGATGTCGCCCTCGACATAGGTGGTTCGCCCGATCGCGACGCCGATGCCGTCGATCGCGGCCTGTACCGTCATGAAGATCAGGTCGAAGCTCAGGCCGGGTTGTTTGGAAATGTTGGCCGGCAGCCCGGCTGCGGTCAGCCACAATCGCCAGTCGTCGTCATAGCCCTGGCTCGAGTGCAGCAGCACGTGATTGGCCAGGTCCTGTGGGCAGCGCAACGGTCTGTCCCCGGTCAACAGCGCCGGGCTGCAGACTGGAAACAACTGGTCGGCGGTCAGCCAGTCGGCGCGCAGCCCCGGCCAATGGCCGCGGCCATAGCGGATCGCGGCGTCGACATCGCCGCTCTTGAAGTCGACCAAAGCGGTCGAGGTGGTGATGCGGACGTCGATACCGGGATGAGCCTCCTGAAATGCGGAAAGCCGCGGCAACAGCCACTTCGCCGCCAGCGACGCCAGGGTGCTCACCGTCAGCACGTGATCGTTATCCCGGCGCTGCAATCGCTCGGTGGCGAGGCGCAGATCGTTGAACGCAGCGCGCACGCCGGGCAAATAATCCCTCGCCTCCGGCGTCAGGGCCAGCGCCCGATTCTGCCGCACGAACAGGCTGATACCCAGCTCCTCTTCGAGCCGCCGGATCTGATGGCTGATCGCGGTCTGGGTGACGTTCAGCTCGGCGGCGGCATGGGTGAAGGAGAGGTGCCGGGCGGCCGCCTCGAATGCGCGCAATCCGTTGAGCGAAGGCAGCCTTGCGGTCATTTTCCGGGGCCTAAATGCAGGTTCCGAGGCCTAAATGCATGAGTTTATCTCATGTATCGCGGGACAACATGTCGTTTGTCGAAACCGCCTGACAGAGCGATATTTGCGGTAATAGATTAGCTTCAGGAGAGAAAAATGTCTACTTGCACGCATGAATCGATGACAAATCATCATGGAACGGGCTTTTTCGCCCAGATTGGCGAAACCCTTAAGGTTTGGCGGGAGCGCCGGCAGCAGCGCCTCGAATTGGCGCGGTGGAACGAGCGCGACCTGCATGATGTCGGCTTGTCCCGGAGCGACATCGCCTACGAAGCCGAAAAGCCGTTCTGGCGGGCGTGAGCCGCCAGGCCGGCGTCGCCTCGAACGGGACGCCGGCCGTCTTTTCGACCCCACCACGGGAGCGCATGATGAAGCCTCTGGATCTGGATCAGTTGCAGCAATATTCGGACGTCTTGCTCTCGCGCTCGGGCGACCTCGTGACGGTACGGTTCGTCGAGCCGCGTGACGCGCAGGCGCTGCAGGATTATTTCCGATCGCTGTCGGTGCGCTCCCGCTATAACCGGTTGATGGGAGCGGCCAGTGAACTGCCGCAGACCCAACTGGAGAAATTCGTCCACCTTGGCCGCGGCGGCGGCTTCTCCGTGGTTGCGACCACCCGGGTCGACGGCCGCGACACGATGGTCGGCGAAGCCCGCTATGCCTTCGATCCGGAAACCGCGAATTTCGAATTCGGTCTCTCCATCGATGATCGCTGGCAGGGACAGGGCATCGGCACGGCATTGCTCGCCAATCTGGAATGCCGCGCCGCCGCGTTCGGCGCCCGGCAGATGTTCGGCGATACGCTGCGTTCCAACGACGCCATGATTCACGTGGCCCGCAAGTCCGGTTACGGCTTCGCGCCCTCGCAGGGCGACTGGAAGCAGGTTCGCTTCCAGAAGCCCATCGACGTCGCGCCGCAGGACATTCCATGCGAGACGTGGCGGGTCGCGGCGACGGAAGGTTTTGCCCCCGCGCCGTTGGCGCGATAAAAGACGGCGGTCTCAGGCGGGCGCAACCAGAACCCGCTCGGTCAGCGCGGTGTCCATATACTCGGTCAATTCGCGCATCTTGCCGCCGGCCAGCCGTATCACATAGCAATAGCTGTTGTTGTAGGCCTCACCCTTCTTGGTGGTGACGTTGCCGCGGCATTGCACCACCACATAGTCTTCTTCGGCGATGAAGCGCTGGGCGCTGTTACTGTATTCGCCGGCGAACTGCGCGAACAGCGGGTCGAGCAGCTCAGTACGGACCGCGGCCTTGCCGCGATAGGTTCTGGCCCAGTTCGACGAGCCGGTGATGATCCAGCAGAAGTCGTCCGCCATCGCCTCGGCGAACGGCCTGCGATTGCCCTTCGCCAGTTCGGCGAAAATGTGCTGCATAAACATCTTGTTGGAAGCGGTCTCGGTGATCGAGTGACCGGAAGGGTTGCTGCGCATCTGAAATCCTTTGGATTGGTGTTCGAAGGATTCATCGCGCAGCAGTCGGCATTCTTCCAATCGATAGATGATATTTTGTCTATTCGTCGGAAGAATTGGCCACAGCCGTAGCCCGGATGAGCGAAGCGACATCCGGGGCTGAGTCCCCGCATGTCGCTCCGCTCATGCGGGCTACAAGTCTACGACTCACGCGTCCGTCCAGTCGGTCGACGTCGCCACGCTGCGCCAGGCCGCCAACTCCTGCTCGACATGGGCGTGCTTGATTTCGATGCGCTCGACCGTGTCGCTGCCGAGCGGCAGGCGCGTCGGCGGATTGGGCGCAGCAACGAGTTGCATGAAGGCCTTCGCCAGCTTGCGCGGATCGCCGCGCTGGCCGTGGTTGACGTCGGCGGCGTGATTGCGGGTCTTGCCGACGGTCTCGCGATAGTCCTCGATCTGAAGCGCGGTGCGCGCCAGCGAGGTCTCGTCGAGGAAGTCGGTGCGGAAAAATCCGGGTTCGACCACCGTGACCTTGATGCCGAGCGGCGCCACTTCGCCTGCCAGCGCTTCGCTGATGCCCTCGACCGCGAATTTGGTCGCGCCATAGACGCCCCAGCCCGGAAAACCTGCGTAGCCGCCGACCGACGACAAATTGATGATATGGCCGGAGCGCTGACGGCGCATATGCGGCAGCACCGCGCGGGTGACGCCGAGCAGGCCGAACACGTTGGTGCCGAACAGTTTTTCGGTTTCCGCGGCACCGGCTTCCTCGATCGCGCCGAGCAATCCGTAGCCGGCGTTGTTGACGAGAACGTCGATGCGCCCGAATTTTTTGACCGCCTGGCCGACCGCGTCATGGGCCTCGGCTTCGCTGGTGACGTCGAGACGCACGGTCAGCAGCCGCTCATGTTTGCCGAGCTTTGCGGTAACGGTCGACGGATCGCGGGCGGTGGCGACCACCGCGTCGCCGGTGGCCAGGGCTTCCGCCGCGATCAGGGCGCCAAAACCCCGGGAAGCTCCTGTGATGAACCAGACGCGCATGACGATGTCCTTTCTCTGCCGATGGAGCCGGGCGCGTTTGTCGCCGGGCTGATGGGTGGAGAATTAGCGCCTCGCCATAGCTGAGATAATCGGCTATATAATCCACGAGCTACTGAGCAAAATTCATCAATGCGGCGCATCGACCCCTCCGACCTGGCGACCTTCCTGGCCATCGCCCGGCACCGCAGTTTCCGTCACGCGGCGGTCGAACTTGGCGTGTCGGCCTCGGCGCTGAGTCACGCCTTGCGCGGCATCGAAGAGCGTCTTGATCTGCGGCTGGTCAACCGCACCACCCGCAGCGTGGCGCTCACAGAGGCCGGCGAGCTTTTGTTCTCGCGCATCAACCCGGCCTTCCAGGACATCGACGACGCGCTGGAGGATCTGAATAATTTCCGCGGCAAGCCGATGGGCACGCTGCGCTTCAACGCCGCCCGCCAGTCCGCGCAACTCGTGCTGCTGCCGATCGTGACGCGATTCCTGCGCGCCTTTCCGGACGTGAATGTCGATATGGTCATCGACAATGCGCTGGTCGACATGGTGTCGGCGGGTTTCGACGCCGGCGTGCGGTTCGGCGAGTCGATCGCCGCCGACATGATCGCGGTGCCGATCGGCCCGCGGCATCGCTTTGCGGTGGTCGGCTCGTCAGGCTATTTCAAGCTTCACAAGCCGCCGGTCACGCCACACGATCTCACCGGCCTGCCTTGCGTTCGCTACCGTTTCGCGAGCGCTGCGATGTATCACTGGGAATTCGAGCGCGGCGGTATCGAAGTGAAAATCGACGTCGAAGGACCGCTGACCTTGAACGATGGCGGCCTGATGGTCGATGCGGCGCTGGACGGCGCCGGCCTCGCCTACGTCTTCGAAGCCGAGGTCGAAGAACTGATCGCGAAGCGCAAACTGGTGCGGGTGCTGTCCGACTGGTGTCCGGCCTATCCCGGCTTCTTCCTGTATTATCCGAGCCGCCGCCAGTTGCCGGCGGCGCTGCGCGCCTTTGTCGATTTCGCCAAGGCGCCGGAGCCCACCAGGCAGCGCGGCGCCGCGAAGTGATCTCGCCGGTTCAATCCCCCTTGAACACCGCCTTGCGCTTCTCGACAAAGGCCTGCACGGCTTCGTGGTGATCCGCGGTCATGCTGGTGCGGACCAGCCGCTCGGCCTCGTGATCCCGCGCGGTGGCGAAATCGAATGCCAGCGCTTCGTCGAGGTTATCCTTCATGTAGCGCAAGGCCAGCGTCGGCCCCGCCGCCATCGCCTTGGCCATCGCGAAAGCTTCTTCCTGCAGCCTCGTGTCCGGCACCACGCGGTTGACGAGGCCGATCGCCTCGCAACGTTGTGCATCGATGCGGTCGCCGGTGAACATCAATTCGCGCGCCCGGGAAGTGCCGACGAGGCGTGTCAGCAACCAGGCCATGCCGTAATCGCCGCTGAGCCCGACGCGCAGATAGCCGGTGGTGACGAAGGCGGATTCCGCGGCGATGCGGATGTCGCAGGCCATCGCGATGGCGAGGCCGGCGCCGGCCGCGGCACCAGGCAGTGCCGCGATGGTCGGCTTGCGCACCGACACCAGCGCGCCGGTGAGGAGCCGCTGCCGCTCCTGCAGGTCGGCGACCTTGTCCTCGAAGGACATCGCCTGCTTTTTCGGGTCGCGGTTGGAGCCCATGCCCTTGACGTCGCCGCCGGCGCAAAACGCGGTGCCGGCGCCGGTGATCAGCAAAGCGCCGATTTGCGGATTCTCACCGCAACTTCGGATCATGGTCCGTAGCGCCGGGGTCAGATGATCGGACAGCGCATTGCGCGCTTCCGGCCGGTTCAGCGTGATGACGGCAACGCGGTCGCGGATTTCGCACAACAGTTCGTTGGTGCCGGTGTCGATGGTGGTGGCGGTGCTGGTCATGTCGTCGCTCCCTATTTTTGATTATCGACCTCTCCCCGTCATGGCCGGGCGGAAGCGGGAAGCGCGTCTTCGCGCATAAGTCCCGGCCAACCAGGTCTTTCTTTTGGCGCGGCCTTTAAGACGTGGATGCCCGGGACGTACGCGAAGCCGCGCTTCGCGCTTTAGCCCGGGCATGACGACCACTGTGTACGGTGCTCCTAAAACTTCTCCACCCACGGCCGCAATTCCAGCTCCCAGGTCCAGGCGCTGCGCGGCTGTTGCAGCACGTTCCAGTAGCTGAGCGCGATGGCGTCGGGATCCAGCATCGAATCCGGCCGGTCGGCGGGTTCAGTGCGGACCGAGCTGCGGATGCCGCCATCGATGACGAAATGCGCGACGTGGATGCCCTGCGGCGACAATTCGCGCGCCATGCTTTGTGCCAGCCCGCGCAGCGCGAACTTGCCCATCGCGAAGGGGGCGGATTGCGCATAGCCTTTGACACTGGCGGAGGCGCCGGTGAACAGGATCGCGCCGCGCTTATGGGGCAGCATGCGCTTCACGGCCTGCTGCGCCACCAGGAAACCGCCGAACGCGCTCACCGCGATGGCCTGCGCGACATCGGCGGCGGCGAGATCGGTAAAGGCGCCACGTGCCCGGCCGCTGGCATTGTAGACGACGACGTCGGGCACGCCGACATCGCGTTCCACGGCCTCGAACAGCCGCGCCACGCTGGCCGGATCGGTGGCGTCACAGGCAAAGGCCGTGGCCCCGGTGTCACGGCACAGCGCATCGAGCTTGTCGATGTTGCGGGCGGCCACGGCGATGCGGATGCCCTCGCGGGCGAACAGCCGCGCCAGCGAGGCGCTGAGCCCTTCGCCGGCACCGACGATCAAGGCAGTTTTGTACTGCGGAATATCCATGGGCGATGATTCTCCGGTTGCGGCGGGCGCGGGACTTTATTCGCCCGCGGTTCAGGGGCATGATCGAACACATAAGCTTCCGCCAGAAGAGCACAAGGAAACGCCGTGACCGCTACCGCCCGTATTGCGTCGCCAACGGCGCCCGCGAACCTGATCGCGCCCGACACATCAGGTATGAATTTTTATCGTGCCGACCCGGCTCTGGCGGATCTGCTGCGTATCCATCTGCCCGACGCGTTGTTTGCCCATATCGAGCCGCATCTGGAGCGCTTGGGTGCCCTGGCTGGCGGTCCGCTCGACGAATGCGCGCGCATGGCCGACAAGCACGTCCCGGTGCTGCACCAGCGCGACCGCTTCGGCCGCGACGCGCAATGGATCGAATATCACCCGGCCTACCGCGAATTGGAGAACGCCGCATTCGGTGAATTCGGCATTCATGCCATGTCGCATCGCAAGGGCATTCTGGGCTGGCCGCAGACCTATCCGGTGGCGGCGAAACACGCTTTTACGTTCCTGTTCAACCAGGCTGAGTTCGGCATGGGTTGCCCGATCAACGTCACCGACGGCGCGGCCAAGCTGCTGTCGAAATTCGGCGACGAGGCCTTGAAGCAAAAATATCTCGACGGCCTGACGCAAACCGACATGACGCGGCTGACCCAGGGCGGCCAGTTCATGACCGAGAAGGAGGGCGGTTCCGATGTCGGCACGCTGGCGACAACGGCTGTGCGGGAGGGCGACCACTGGCGCCTGACCGGCGAGAAATGGTTCTGCTCCAATGCCGATGCGCAGATCGTGATGTTGCTGGCGCGGCCCGAGGGCGCCGAGGCCGGCACCCGCGGCGTCGGGCTGTTCCTGATGCCGCGCCGGCTCGATGACGGCTCGCTTAATCACTACCGGATCGTGCGGCTGAAGGACAAGCTCGGCACCCGCTCGATGGCTTCAGGCGAGATCAAGCTGGAGGGTGCGATTGCCTACGCGGTCGGCAAGCTCGATCGCGGTTTCGTGCAGATGGCCGAGATGGTGAATTCGTCGCGGCTGTCCAACGGCGTCAAATCGACGGCGCTGATGCGCCGGGCGTATCACGATGCGATGGCGGTGGCGCAAGGCCGCGTGGTGTTCGGCAGCCGCATCGTCGATCTACCGCTGGCACGGCGGCAATTGATGAAGATCATGCTTCCGACCGAGCAGGGCCTGTCGATGAGCTTTCTCACCGCCGATGCGCTGGATCGCGCCGAGGCCGGCAGCCAGGATGCGGCGGCGCTGCTGCGCATCCTGACCCCGACGCTGAAATTCCGCGCCACCCGCGACGCCCGCAAGGTGTGCGGCGACGCCATGGAGATGCGCGGCGGCATCGGCTACGTCGAGGAATTCGCCACCGCGCGGTTGCTGCGCGACGCCCATCTCGGCTCGATCTGGGAAGGCACCGGTAATATCGTCGCCCTCGATGCCTTGAAGCGCGCGGTTGGGCGCCACGGCGCCGAGGCCGCGCTGGCGGCCGACCTGCACGCCAGGCTCGATGACGCCACCGGCGTGCCGCAAGCCTGGCGCGACCGGCTGCGCGATCTCACCGATCGGGCCATCGCGCTGGCGCGCGAGGTCGCCGGCCGCGCCGACAGCGAGGCTGAAGCGCGTCGCGCCACCAGCGTGCTGTATCATGTCGCCAGCGCCGTCGCGTTGGCATGGGAAGGCCACCGGATTCATGATGCGCGTGGCGACGCGCGGCGGGCGCTGCTGTCGCGCCTGGTGGTCGATCACCGGATTTTGCCGCGCGATCCGTTCAAGCTGACGAGCGACGGCGCCGAGCGCGCCATCGCCGGACATCTGCTCGGCGAGCGCGCGGTTGGGATGGCGGAGATCGGGGAATTGCTGACGGCGGCGTAAGCGAGGCAATGGTGAAGATCAAACCTTACAACGCGTGCAGTCCACCTCTCCCATGGGGAGAGGTCGGCTTGCATCGCCAGATGCAATCCGGGTGAGGGGTTACGGCCTATCGATAGGTCGTAACCCCTCACC
>JAQGJF010000594.1 GCA_028290765.1 Tardiphaga sp. | reverse complement strand
TAGCGCAGTTAGTAATCCTTCTGAATCCGGCGCGCCTGGACCGGGTCCACCTTCAAATACTTGCCGATGAACTCGCCGATCCGCGCGTCGACCTGCTGCCACAGATTGACGTGATGCGGATACAACGTGTTGTCGAGATCGAACACCCAGGTTTCGACATGGCTGAAGGAACGCTTGGCTTTCATCATGGCATCGCAAACCGCAGCGTCTTGCCGCCGCCGCTCATGTCGACCGCGGCGAAGCCGGTGGCGGCGAGGCCGCGGGTGCCGCAATCGCCCTGTTCGTTGACCTCGAATTTGCTCTCGCGCGTGCACAGCATGATGGTGCCGCCCCAGTTCAACGCCTTGTCCTTGAACTTGATGGCGCGCCCGTCGCCGTCGACGGCCTCGGCAAAGCTGAAGATCTGCCGCGGCTGGCCGGTGACGTCGGGATGCAGGCACTTGCCGGGCTCGATGCGATACCAGCCACGGCTGGTCACGGCCTTGCCTTCGTCGGTGCCTACCGCGGCCATCACCTTGTGCGGCGTATCGTTGCACCAGGTGAGACCGCTCGCGGACGGCGCCTGCACCGCCTTGATCATGGTCTCGAACAGGTTTGGCGCCTGCACGATGTCGGCGCCTAGCCCACGATTTTTCAAAAATGCCGCCAGCGCGGCCTGCGTCTTCGGCCCGTCGACGCCGTCGATCGGTGCTGCGTCATAACCGGCGATCACCAGCAGCCGCTGGATCCCGGCGAGCTTGGCCTGCTCGTCGTCATATTCGCTGTCTTCGGCCAGATACGCCACCAGATTGCCGTCGTCGGTCGCGGTCGGCTTGATCTCGGTGAAGGGCGCCGGGCTCTGGCCGGCCCGGCACTGCCGGGCCGCGGCGATCACGAAATTTTCCGGCGCGATGCACAGATTGTCGGTGCCGTTCTGCGGCAGCGGCGAGGCCCCGTAGACGCCGAGCGCGCGGGCATGGAGCAGGATGCGGTCGGCGGTCGGCGCACCCTGGAGCACGACGCGGCATTGCGCCGGATCGATCCGCAGCCAGCCGCGCGTCGCGGTCGCGGCCTTCTCGTCGACGCCGATCGCGGCCTCGATCACATAGCTCATGCGATTGCAGAGTTTCAGGTCGGCGCGGGCCGGTGTGACGCTGGCGAACAGGACGATGGCCGGGACAAGCCCGGCCATGACGAGTCTCATGTGCGTCGCCGCCTGTTTCATCACTTGTGGATCAGCGTGCCCGTACCCTGGTTGGTGAACAGTTCGAGCAGCACCGCGTGCGGTGTCTTGCCGTCGATGATGACCACGCCCTCGACGCCCTGCTCGAGCGAGTAGATGCAGGTTTCGACCTTGGGGATCATGCCGCCGGAGATGGTGCCGTCGGCGATCAGCTTGCGGGCGTCCTTGACCGACAATTCCGGAATCAGTTTCTTGGATTTGTCGAGCACGCCCGGGACGTCGGTCAACAGCAGCAGCCGCTTGGCCTTCAGTGCGCCGGCCACCGCGCCGGCAAAAGTGTCGGCGTTGACGTTGAAGGTCTGTCCGGTGGCCGAGGTCGCCAGCGGCGCCAGCACCGGAATCAGCTCATGGCCGATCAACTGGTTGAGCAGTGTCAGGTCGACTTTCTCGGGTTCGCCGACAAAGCCGAGGTCGACCACTTTTTCGATATGCGACCCCGGATCGACCATGACGCGCGTCGCTTTCGACGCCGTCACCATGTTGCCGTCCTTGCCGCACAGTCCGACGGCCTTGCCGCCGGCCTCGTTGATGTAGCCGACCAATTGCTTGTTGATCGAACCGGCCAGCACCATCTCGACGATCTCGATGGTCGCGGCATCGGTGATGCGGAGTCCGGCCGCGAATTCCGACTTGATGCCGAGCCGCTGCAGCATCTGCGCGATCTGCGGTCCGCCGCCATGCACCACCACCGGATTGATGGCGGTCTGCTCGAGAAGGACGATGTCGCGCGCGAACGCCTTGGCAAGGTCTTCCGCGCCCATGGCATGGCCGCCATATTTGATGACGATGGTTTCCTCGTCATATTGCTGCATATGCGGCAGCGCCTCGGACAGGATGCGGGCCTGATCGAGCGGACTGATGTGGGGCACGTCGTTCATGAAGCGGGTCTCACCGTCGGCGGGGTGGGCGGGTTCTATCCGATTGGCAGGCGCGGCGCAAAGTGTGAGCGTCGATTTGTGGACTGGTAGCCCGGATGAGCAAAGCGATATCCGGGGCAAGCGCCTCCCCGGATATCGCTTCGCTCATCCGGGCTACAAGCCATTGTTTCAGCCCCGCCGCGGCCAGGCGGCCGCGACCGCGAGCACCAGCCAGCTGACGATCAGCAGCGTCCCCCCGGTGGGCGCGGCCATCGGAAACAGGCCGTGGCCGGCGAATTGCCGCAATGTGAGGTCGCCGGCGAACAAGGCCGCGGCGATGACGAAGCCGAACGCCGAAGCGATCCCCAGTTGCAGATGAACGACCCGGCGTTCGGCCAGCGCCATGGTCGCGAGCACGGCGGTGGCGTGAAACAGCAGCATCGAGGAGGCGGGAACAAGTCGCGAGGCGTCGCCCTGATGCGCCGACAGTGCCGCGAGGATAACGCCGTCGGCCCCCATGATGGCGGCCAGGATGATCAGGATGCGCAGCAGCCGGGTCGGCATCAGCTGCGTTCCTCGAGCAGGCGAACCATGGCGGCGCGCAATTGCGGCATGCCGGCGCCGGTGCGCGAGGAGGTCACCAGCAATTCCGGAAAGGCCGCGGGATGCTTCTTGAGCGCCGCCGCGGTGGTTTCAGTGCGTTCGGCCAGTTCGGCGGCTTTGACTTGGTCGGCCTTGGTGAGGACGACCTGGTAGCTGACGGCGGCCTTGTCCAGCGTCTTCAACACGTCGAGGTCGACGTCCTTGAGGCCGTGGCGGGAATCGATCAGCACATAGACCCGCGCCAGATTGCTGCGGCCCTGCAGGAATTTGTGGATCAGCGCGGTCCATGACGCGACCTTGGCCTTCGGCGCCGAGGCGTAGCCGTAGCCTGGCATGTCGACCAGCCGGAATTCCGCGTCTTTCGGGCCTTCGAAGAAGATCAGTTCCTGGGTGCGGCCTGGCGTATGCGAGGTCCGCGCCAGCGCATTGCGGCCGGTCAGCGCGTTGATCAGGCTGGATTTGCCGACATTGGAACGCCCGGCAAACGCCACCTCGGTGCCGGCCATCGGCGGCAAGGTTTCGATCGAGGGCGACGCCCAGATGAACTGCCAGTCGCCGGCGAACAGCAGACGGCCCTGCTCCAGCAGCTTCGCATCGTCGGCTTCTGTCATGCGAAGGCTTTCAACGCGTCATGGCGAGCCGGTGGCGCGCCATGACGGCGTGTCAGGTTGGTTTCTTGGCGAATGTCGACTTCAGATTATCGAACAACTCCACCTTCACGCCGTTGCGGCGCATGATGTAGCTCTGCTGCAAGACCGACAGCGTGTTGTTCCAGGCCCAGTAGATCACGAGGCCCGCCGGGAAACCCGCCAGCATGAAGGTGAAGATCAGCGGCATCCAGGCGAAGATCATCTGCTGCGTCGGATCCGGCGGCG
>JAQGJF010000590.1 GCA_028290765.1 Tardiphaga sp. | reverse complement strand
CGGGCACCGGATAATTCCAGGTGAAGATCGAATTCGCCCAGGTCTTGAACGCGCCGTTGCCCCAGATCAGCATCACGATGCAAACGATAATCCATGGCAGCAGCGCGCCCCAAAGCTGCGCCTGGGTCAGCGGTGTCTTGTCCAACGGCGTCGCCGGCTTCATCGTCGCAGTCGATTCATCCTTGCCGCGCAGCACCGGCGACAGCCAGAGCACTTTCGGCTGCCAGACTTTCAGGAACAGGATGAGACAGCCCATCGAGATCAGCGACGCGCCGATGTCGACGATCCAGGGGTTGATGTAATTCGAGATGACGAATTGCGGGACTGCGAACGACACGCCGGTGACCAGAATAGCAGGCCAGACGTCCTTCATGCCTTTCCAGCCGGCGAACGCCCACACCACCCAGAACGGCACGATCAGCGAGAAAACCGGCAATTGCCGGCCGACCATCGCACCCAGAATATAGGGATCGAGGCCGGTCACCGAAGCCAGGCCCTGGATCGGGGTACCCAACGCGCCATACGCGACCGGTGCGGTATTGGCGATCAGCGACAGACCGGATGCGGCGAGCGGGGAGAAACCGAGACCGATCAAAACTGCGCCTGTCACGGCGACCGGTGTACCAAAGCCCGACGCTCCCTCAAAGAAAGCGCCGAATGAAAATGCAATCAGCAGTAATTGCAGGCGCCGGTCCTCGGTCACGCCACCGATGGCACGCTGCAGCAGCTCGAACCGCCCGGTAGCGACCGTGATGCGGTAGAGAAAAATGACGTTCAACACGATCCAGCCGATCGGGAAAAAGCCGGCCACGACGCCGAGCAACGACGCGCGGATCGACATGCCTGCCGGCATGGTGAACACGAAAATCGCAATGACGTTGGCGGCGATCAAGGCGACGATCGCCGCGATGTGGGCCTTGACCTTGCCGCTTGCGATCAGGACCAGCAGCGTCACCACCGGTATCGCCGCTGCGATGGTCGACAGCGCCGCGCTGTTGAGCGGGTTATAGACTTGATTCCACATGGACATTCTCCCCCCACGCCAATATGTGGCCCCTCCCGGCGTGGGCAGGTGAGGATGCCATGGCGTGATCGCGGGGGTCTTGGCAGTGCGCGAGGTGAACCGCTAAACCGGGCCGATACTCGACCCGCTCACAACCCCGCGAACTTGAGAAGGCCCCCCGCCCCTCGCCGTTCCGGCCATGCTAGGGTGGACTCCGAGGTTGGGACAAGTCGACGCGCGTCATTATGTCTGCGACTTTAGTCTAAATCGTTCGATTCTGCCCTGTACGGGCCCTTTGAGGCCCCCTCCCGGAGAGATTGCCCTGTGAACAACATCCGCTCGACGCTCGCGACCGTATGGCGGATCGCGGCGCCCTATTTTCGCTCCGAGGACAGATGGATGGCGAGGGGCCTGCTCGCGGCGGTCGTCGTCATCGAACTCGCGGTGGTCGGCCTGACGGTTTTGTTCAACCGCTGGAACAACGTGTTTTACAACGCGCTTCAGGAGAAGAACTACGACGTCTTCACCTACCAGATCGGCTACTTCTGCGTGCTGGCCACGTTCTGGATCGGGTTGAAGGTCTACCAGCTCTACCTCAATCAATGGCTGCAGATCCGTTGGCGGCGCTGGATGACCGACCATTATCTCGGCGGCTGGCTGTCGCACGCCAATCACTACCGGATGCAGCTCCAGGGCGACGCCGCCGATAACCCGGACCAGCGTATCGCCGAGGACACCCAGCTTTTCGTCGACCGGACCCTGACGCTCGGCATCGGTCTGCTGAGCGCTGTGGTCACCCTGATTTCGTTCGTCTTCATCCTGTGGGGACTGTCCAACGAAGCGCCGCTGCACGTGTTCGGCCGCGACATCGAAATTCCCGGCTACCTGGTCTGGGGCGCGCTGATCTACGCGGTCTTCGGGACGGTCCTGACCCATCTGATCGGCTGGCCGCTGGTCGGGCTCAATTTCCAGCAGCAGAAATTCGAGGCCGACTTCCGTTTCAACCTGGTCCGGGCTCGCGAAAACGCCGAACAGATCGCGCTGTTGAACGGCGAAGGCGTCGAGCGCACACGGCTGTCGTCGCGATTCGCGCGGGTGGTCGACAATTGGCTCGGCATCATGCAGCGGACCAAGAAGCTGACCGCTTTCACGGCGAGCTATTCGCAGGCCTCCATCATCTTCCCCTACATCCTGGTGGCACCCGCCTATTTCGCCGGCAAGGTCCAGCTCGGCGGCCTGATGCAGACCGCCTCCGCCTTCAGCAGCGTCCAGGACGCGCTGTCGTTCTTCATCACGGCCTACCGCACGCTCGCCGAATGGCAATCCGTGGTCGCGCGTCTCGACGGTTTTGAAACCTCGATCATCAGCGCCAGCTCGCTGTCCGCCAAGGCCGACATCGTGCACGTGGCTCCCAGCGCCGACGGCGCGATCGACCTCAAGAAACTGCTGGTCACGCTGCCGAACGGCGCGCCGCTGGTGGCCGCCGACGGCTTCAGCTTCCGCAACCACGAGCGCACGCTGGTGACCGGTCCGTCGGGTTCGGGCAAGTCGACCCTGTTCCGGGCCGTTGCCGGCATCTGGCCGTTCGCGACCGGGACCATCGACATTCCCGCCAAGGCGACGCTGATGATGCTGCCGCAGCGTCCGTATTTTCCGGTCGGGTCGCTGCATGCCGCGGTCGCCTATCCGGCGGAGCCGGCGGCGTATACCCCGCAGCAGATGGCCGAAGTAATCACGGCAGTTGGACTGCCGGCATTGGCGCAGCGACTGGACGAAGAGGCGCATTGGAACCGGATGCTCTCGCTCGGCGAGCAGCAGCGTCTCGGTCTCGCCCGCGCGCTGCTGCACGCGCCGCAATATCTGTTTCTGGATGAAGCAACCGCCTCTCTCGATGAACCGTCGGAGGCCGCGCTCTACCGGCTCATCGCGGAAAAATTGCCGGCGACGACCTTCGTCTCGATCGGCCATCGCAGCACGCT
>JAQGJF010000556.1 GCA_028290765.1 Tardiphaga sp. | reverse complement strand
GGCCGCCGGCGGCCGCATTCCCAAGGACCTCCGGCTGGTTGAATCGCGTGAGGACGCCAGTCGCGATTCCGATATCTTGGTCGCGGCCACGACGTCGAAAAACCCGGTGGTCTCAGGCGCCTGGCTGCGGCCGGGCACCTTCGTCGCCTCGGTCGGCACCTATGAGAACACTATGCGCGAGGTCGACAGCGAAACCATCAAGCGCAGTTCCAAGCTCGTGATCGACAGCCGCGCCGATTGTCTCCACAACGCCGGCGATTTCGTCATCCCGATTGGCGAAGGCGTCATTCGCCGCGACCAGATCGCGGAAATCGCGGAAGTCGTCGGCGGCGCGCGGCCGCCGCGGCAGTCGGATGACGAGATCACTTATTACAAGTCGATTGGAGTTCCGATCCAAGATCTGGTCACCGCCCAGCATATGGCGCGGCTGGCGGCGCAACGCGGCATCGGCACGGAAATCGAAATCGGCGGCGACTGAGGAGAGCGATAAAGCGGCGTGCTAACGCCGCGCACCGGCGACGCGCAGCAGCGGCTGGCCGAGCGCGTCCAGGTTATCGTCGGTGCTGCCGCGGCCTTGGCGCGGGCCGGGGCTCGACGGCGCCGGCAGGCAATTGGCGATCGCCTGCGCGTTCGCCATGACGTGCGCGCGGATCACGCGCTCGGCGCGTTGCGGATCGCCGCTTTGCAGCGCCTCGAGAATATACTCGTGTTCGTGACCCTTGATTTCAGGGTTGTCATGGCCCTTCGCGTAATGTCGCAGGTAGGGCTTGATCGCCAGCCGCAATCGCTGAATCTCGGCGCACAAATACGGCCGGTTGCTGAACTGACATAACATGTCGTGGAAGGCGTCGTGATGATCGACCCAGGCTACCCGATTCGATTCGAGTTGGCGCAGCCGCGCCAACTCGACCTTGAGTTCCTCAATGTTGCCGGGCGTTATTCGCGGTGCCGCGAGTCCAAGGGCGACGCCTTCGAGCGCGGAGCGAATCTCGAACAGTTCGACGACCTGGTCCGGGGTCCGGCTGGTGACCAGCGGCCCGCGGTTGGCGCGAAGCGTGACATATCCTTCAGCGGCAAGCTGCCGGATGGCTTCACGGACCGGCATCCGGCTGATGCCGAGCGCCTGCGAAATCTCCTCTGGACGCAGCCTGATACCGCCAGCCAGCGCCCCGGACACGATCTGGTCCTGGATGTAAACGTAAGCCTTTTGTTCGGCAGTCGCGAAGTCGTTCACGAGTCGGATCCGGTTGTTTCGAAATACGCTATAACATAGTCGGGACGCTGAGAAATCAGTCAATTCAAGCGTGTATTAGGTTTTTGGATCCGCGCGGCCTTGACTATCGGAGCTCTCCGCTCTTAATCTGGATAGTTGTATCCACTTTTGGAGCTGACCATTTTCCCTTCAAGCGCAGACGTCCCCTTCGGCCGAAACGGCCGACTCGGGGCCATCATTCCCGCCAATAATTCGGTTTTGGAACCGGAATGGTGGTCCGCGCTGCCAACCGGGGCAGCGCTTTATGCGACGCGCATTCTGGCGCGCGGCGATCTGACGCCCGATGCGGTCCGGAAAATGGAAGAAAACGTCGACGGCGCCGTCGACGAGTTGGCGGCCACCGGCGTTGACGTCATCGCGTATTGCGACATGGTGACCACCTTCATCATGGAGCCGGGCTGGAACGAGGCCAAAACTGCCGACATCGAACGCCGTTCCGGAACCGCCGCCGTGTCGGCCTGGACTGCGATGCGCGACGCCCTGGAAGCTCTCGGCATTCGCCGTTTCGCGCTCGGCACGCCGTACCCGGCCGCGATCCATGCCCTGGCGCCGCCGTTCTTTACGGCGTGCGGCTATGACGTCGTCAGCGACCATACGCTCGATATCTTGAAGATGCGCGACGTTCCCAACGTCACGCCGCAACGAATTCGCGACTTTGTCGCCGGCTTCGATCGCACCGGCGCGCAGGCCATCGTGCTGTTGGCCACCGACCTGCCCTGCTTCAGCGTCATCGCCGCACTCGAACAGGAGTTCGGGCTGCCGGTATTGACCTCGAACCAGACCATCCTCTGGAGTTCGCTTCGCGCCGCCAACAAAGCGCGGAAGAGGTCCGCAACCATTCCCGCATTAGGAAAGCTGTTCAGTGTCTGATCTTGACGCGACCGCCAGCCCGGCCGGGGCTCGACCCGCCTCCACACGCGCCGCCGGCATGCCGCGCTCGGCAATCCGCGAGATCATGGCCCTCGCCGCGGGGCGGCCGAACGTCATTCACCTCGAGATCGGCGAACCAGACTTCTCAACGCCGAGCCATGTCGTGGACAGCGCGTTCGATGCGGCACGCGCCGGCTGGACCAAGTACAGTTCCAACGCCGGACTGCCGTCGTTGCGCAAAATGGTGGCGGATCGCACCGCGGCGCGCTGGAAGCTGCCGGTGGCGCCGGACCAGATCGTCATCACCACCGGCGCAATCGGCGCGCTGTATTCGGCGCTGATGGCGGTGGTGGACGCCGGCGACGAGGTATTGATCCCGGATCCGGGCTGGCCGAATTACGAAGCCATCACTCATCTCGCCGGCGGCAAGCCGGTCCGGTTCAATCAGCCGGCGTCGCGCGGATTCCTTCCGGATGCCAACGAGATCGCGCGATTGGTTACGCCCCGCACCAAAGCGATCGTCATCAATACGCCCGGAAATCCCAGCGGCGCGGTATTCAGCCCCGAACTGACCGTACGGATCGGCGAGATCGCGCGCCGCAGCGGGATCTACGTCATTAGCGATGAGATTTACGAGGACATCGTCTTCGAGGGCGAACACACCAGCGCCGCGGGCAGCGTGCCTGCCGACCGTTTGTTCGTCGTCTCCGGGTTCTCGAAAACCTACGCCATGACCGGCTGGCGTCTCGGCTGGTTGGTCTGCCCGCCCGCGCTCGCCGCGGTCGCCACCGGACTTCAGGAGCCGGTGACGAGCTGTGCCTCGACGATCTCGCAGAAGGCGGGCGAAGCGGCGCTTGCCGGCGACCAGCAC
>JAQGJF010000547.1 GCA_028290765.1 Tardiphaga sp. | reverse complement strand
GCTGCGCGAGCACCTGTTGCGGCTCGATCCGGAGAGCCGGCGCGATCGCTTCAACGGCTTGATCGACGAAGGTTTCATCGCCCGTTACGCCGCCAAATGCGCGACCGACGGCACCATCATCGTGGCCTATGTCGCGGACGGCGTTGTCCGCGGCGCCGCGGAGTTGCATCAGCCGGATCTCGCCAACCCGTTGCCGGAGATCGCGTTCAGCGTCGAGGCGCGGATGCGGCGGCAGGGCGTCGGCACCATCCTGTTCACCAGCCTGATCGCGAAAGCGAAGTCGCTCGGCTACGACAGTTTGCGGATCACCACCGGTTCGCAGAACGAGGCGATGCGGGCGCTGGCGCACAAGTTCGGCGCGCATCTGTCGTTTCGTCGCGGTGAATCGACGGGAAGCATCGACCTGACGCAAGGCGAGGCAGCCAGCGTTGCCGCGTCACCGTCGAGGACGACGCCGGCCGATGTCGCGCGCGCGATGATGAAGTTCAATCGCGCCTATTGGGGGTTGATACTTCGGATGGCTGGTTTCGGCCGAACCGCCTGATCGAAAGCGCGCGCGGTTCAGGAACCGACGCGCTTGTCGTTGCCGAATTTTCTGATGACGCGGCGCTCGACCACGATGGAGCGCTGCGCGCCCTGTTCGCCCGCGATCACCCGCGTCGAACGCGCCGCAGTGCGGCCGGCCTTCTTGACTTCGGGCTGCACGGCTTCGAGTGGCATCCCCATCAGCGCCGCCGCAATCTCGGCCTGCTGGTCGAGATCGTCGGTAATTCCCATCGCGGCGAAGATGGCTTCGTCCAGCGTCGGCGGGTCGCGCCGCACGCGTCGCGATCCATATTTGGTATTCCAGTCTTCGCTCATCGCTGGCCTCATGTTGACGATGGGATACGTAGAGGACCGAATGCTGCATTGCAATGTAGGAATTGGTAAGGCAACACAGCCATGCAATTTGTCGTTTGGTAGTTTTCCCCAAGCGTTCTTTTCCCGGCTTGTCGGCCGCAATTGTTAACCCTGTATGACGTCGCCGCTTTCGTGAACGGTTTCACGTGTTTGCGGCCATCGCGTCAGGGCGGTACGTCCGGCCGCCGTCAGTTGATAGATCCCGCGCTCGGCGCGATCGAACCAGCCGTAGTGATTGTGCTGCAGAATTTTCGGCGCGTCGGGGATATCGGGCCGCAAGTCGCGCACGCGCCGCGGACCCTGCGCCAGCGCCGATGCACAGGCCAGCGCCTGCTGCCGATAGGCCGTCATGATGGGGTTGCGCATGCTGCTGCCGCCCAAGGCCGGATCGCCTTTGCGCCTCTGGTGCTCGGACACCAGTCGCGAACGCTTTTTTGGATTGCGGCGCGGGCTTGCGGTCGCTGGCTGAACCAGCACTTCGACGCCGCCCGAGGCGGTGACGCCGAGCAGGCCGAAGCCGAGCCGTCGGCACAAATTGCGGTAGCGCGCGTCGCTCTCGCGTCCCTTGCCGCGTACCGACATCCGCGCCGCGAGCCAGACCTCGTCGCAGGCGGCGGCGCGATCGACGCCCTGCAGCAGCAGCTCGAGATTGAAGGTGAGCTTCAATTCGCCGATTACGACCAGCGGCGGATCGTCGCCGTTGAGCGCCACAAGATCGCAGCCGCCGACTTCGCCCTTGACGGTGAAGCCAAGACCTTCGAGGAAACGTTTGACGGGCAAATACAGCGCGGATTCCAAGACGAAGGGCTCCTGCGTCGCGGGCTGCGACTCACGTGCCAAGTGTAGCCGGGAAGTGCTATCGTTCCACCTCCTCGCCGAGGGACAGCAAGGCGGGGAGGCAACAGGATACGGCGGCAGGCGCTGCAGCCGGAGTGAATCAGTGCAGGGACTTTACAAGGTCGAGTTCCACACCTCGCGTGGTTCGGGCCGTGGCGTGATCTACGCCCACGAGGGGAAGCTGCTTGGCGGCAATTCGGCGTTTGCGTTCGTCGGCAGCTATGACATTTCCGGCGAGGACATCGCGGTCGAGGTGTCGACGCAGCGCCATCATGACGATCCGAATTACCGGCCGTTGTTCGGGATCGACCACATCACCTTGTCGCTGAAGGGGAGGCGGCAGGGCGAAGAGCTTCATTTCGCCGGCGGCACCGCGCAGGTGCCCGGCGTCGCCTTCAGGTCCGTCATGACCCCGATCAGCGACGAGGGAAGCTCGCCCGCAGCCGCGACCGGAACGGACGGGATCCGGAACGGGCTCTACTCCATTCACATCCGGATGCTTGACGGTGTCGATGGCGGCAACACCGGCGTCATGGTGCTGCACGACGGCCGGATACGCGGCGGCGACGCGTTCTTCGACTATATCGGCTGCTACACCAGCGCGAACGGCAAGTGGAAAGGCGAAATCGTCAATCACGAGCATACGGTGACCCATGGCGAGAGGCCGGTGTTCGGCGGGTATGAAGTGGGGATCGGTTTTTCCGGCACCTATACCGACGAAGGCGCCACCGGCACGGCGACGGCGCTGGCCGGCAAGCGCAGCATTCGTTTCAACGCGGAGTTGAAGCTGCTCGAAGAGATGTAAGGGCAGAGGCCGTCGTGCCGCAGCGGATTACACCCGGCCGCTGACCGGCAGCAGCGCGCCGGTCACGGCGCTGGCCTCGTCGCTGGAGAGGAACAGGATGACATTGGCCAGTTCCACCGACGTCACCCATTTGCGAAAATCGGCGTCCGGCATGCTGGCGCGATTGGCGGCGGTGTCGATCGTCGAGGGCAGCACGGCGTTGACGGTCACCTGGCCCTTGAGTTCAGCGGCCAGCGTTTCGGTGAGGCGATGCACGCCGGCCTTGGAAGCGGCGTAGGGTCCCATCCCGGCGCCGGCGGTCAGCGCGGCCATGGCGCCGATATTCACAATCCGTCCGGCGCTGGATTTGACCAGATGCGGGATCGCGGATCGCGAAGCGTTGAGCGCGGTGAGCAAATTGAGCCGATGCATCTTCTCCCAGTTCTGGTTCGGCTGCGCCTGGGAGGCGCTGTCGGCGACGGACTCATAGGCGAAACCGCCGGCGATGTTGATCAGCACGTCCAGTCCGCCGAAATGAGCCGCTGCTGCATCGATGGCTTTTTGGGCCTGCGCCGAATCCGACAAATCGACGCCGCCGATTTCAAGCCGGTCCGGCCCGTTGGCGGTTTGTGGTTTCGATGCATGATCCACCGCTGCAACCCGGGCGCCCCGGGCGACGGCGCGTTCCACGACCACCTGGCCGAGGGCGCCGGAGGCGCCGGTCACGATGATGATCTTTCCGTCCATGATTTGTCTCCGGTTGACGGCGGATTGAAACGCTGGGATCGAAGCCGTCTCCATCCTCGCACAGGCGTTCGGCGGCGGTTAGCCGGAAGTCCGCGGTTTGGTGCCGCGGCCGAGCGCAAATTGTCCGACTGGGCCCTCGACATGGAATTCGATCCCCGTCATGTTCGCGAACAGATCGATATTGGTGGTGCCGATCGCGCATCCACCCAGCCCCATGTCGGTCGCCATCAGGTAGAGCGTCTGGACCAATACGCCGACGTCCTTGAGGATGAGCGCATAGGCGATCCCGCTGTACTTCCATGAAACCCGGCCAAAGCGCGCCGCGATCGTGAGCAGGATCTGCGGCGCGGCAGGAGCGTCCATCGCAAATTCGGCTCCCGTCAGCATCGCGTCGAGTTCATCCGTGCGCACCTCGATTGGCATCAGCGCGTGTCCGTCGGGATCGTAATGATAGAAACCGCGTGCGAGCCCTTCGCAATTGGCGACGGTCAGATAGAGTTCGAGTTCGTAGCTGGCGCCGCCCGACGGATAGGGCCTCGCGGCGTACGCAACCATCGGACCGCCGCCGCCGCCGAGGTCGACGCTGCTTTTCCATTTCGACTGGACACGTGCGGTATGATCGAGAAACCGCGAAAGCTCGGCGAGCGTGATCGGATGCTGATCGTCGAAGTTGCGCGTCGAATGACGTTCGCGCAGCAGCTTTGCGGCTGGCGAGCCCGTTTCCGCAGGCACGGACGCGAGCTTGCGCAGATCGATTTTCTTGCCGGGCCAGCGCGGCCGCAACGCCGGTGGCGGAGGCATGACGCCCGCATAAGGATAAAGTCCGCCGATCGGATTGGCCTGCCGGCCTTCCGTGCAGCGGGTGTGGAACAGCAAATCGTGAAAGTCCCATAGAACCAGGTTGTCGTCGCCCTCGGTCGCCCGCAGGCCATCGTCGCCATCGTCGATTTTGAAAAGGATCCGGCAATCCACCAGCAGGGCGAGAAACTCGCGCCCCGGAAAGTCAGCCTGCCGCCGCAGCTGCCTGATTCGTTGCGGTCTGGAAAGCGCGGCGATGGCGGTCGCGATCTTCGGATCGCAAATCCTGAACAATGCGCTGGCACGCGGCGATTCCAGGATCATCTCATTGCCGCGCCGGCGCAAATACGCGAACCGCGACAGCACGATCATGTCGGCATCGCCGAGCTTTGGCGTTCGCGGCCAATACCCGGCAACCTGCGGTTCAACCACCATCTGGTCCTTATCGTCACCGGCGGGCCCGAAGCGGTATTCCAAGAGACCGCGCCGGGCCAAGCGCCGGACCAGCAGATCGATTTCTCTGTCGGCGCCGCGATCGGACGCAAAGGAAGCGAGCGGCAGCCCCGCCCGCAGCTGCTGCGCGCGATCCGCCGCGCCGGCGCTGAACTTTCCCAGGCCGATCGAATATCCGTCGAAGCTGGCGGCGATAGTTCCGTCCGCGTGCGTTTCGAGCACGACGGCACCACTCAGCCGGGCTGAAATGGCCGGAGCGATCCGTCGGCCTCGCGTTTTTCCGGGAGCGCGCAAGCCGCATGCCCCTCAGCTATGGGGAAGAAACGGAGTGAGCTCGCTTTCCGGCAGTGGCCGGTCTCGCAAACCGAGCTGAACCGGAACATCGTAAAGTCGGCCGGGAGCGAAGCGGCGGTAGAAATGCCGCAGTCCGGGAACGATCACTCTGACCACCGGGACCTCGACGTCCGGCCGGGTCTGATCGAGGACGAGGAAATCGAGGCCGGCGCGCCTGGCGATGTCGACACAGGCCATGACCTGGTCGCGCGTATTGTCGAGAGGACCGACCTTCGCGCCGAGGCTCGGCTGGACTTTCGGATCGCGCGCTGGAATCAAAAAGGGGTGGTCCTGCAGGCGCAACGGCGTGGTGCCGTCGAGGCTCGATTTCTCGCCGGTTCCGCCTCCCATGAGACCGATCGACAGGAACTGGTTCAGCTCCGTCAGCGTGCGCAGCATGGCGATGCGGGG
>JAQGJF010000521.1 GCA_028290765.1 Tardiphaga sp. | reverse complement strand
ACTCAAGAGCTTGTCACTCTCTGCGGCGCAGGAGCGCAAGTACAAGAAGCTCACGAACGAGATCATCGCCGAGGTGAAGTCGCTGCGCCTCAACCCGGCGCGCATCGATTCGCTGGTCGAACAGCTCTACGACATCAACAAGCGCCTCGTCGGCTACAAGGGCCGCCTGATGCGGCTCGCCGAGAGCCACGGCGTCACGCGCGAGGACTTCCTGCGAAACTATCAGGGCTCCGAGCTCGACCCGCGCTGGCTCAACCGGGTGTCGAAACTCTCTGCCAAGGGCTGGAAGAGCCTGGTCGCCAAAGACAAGGACAAGGTCAAGCAGCACCGCCACGAGATCCAGGTGCTCGCCGGCGAGACCGGGCTCGAGATCGGCGAGTTCCGCAAGATCGTGCACATGGTGCAGAAGGGCGAGCGCGAGGCGCGCCAGGCCAAGAAGGAGATGGTGGAGGCCAATCTGCGGCTCGTCATCTCGATCGCCAAGAAATACACCAACCGCGGCCTGCAATTCCTCGACCTGATCCAGGAAGGCAATATCGGGCTGATGAAGGCGGTCGATAAATTCGAATACCGCCGGGGTTACAAGTTCTCGACCTATGCGACGTGGTGGATCCGGCAGGCGATCACCCGCTCGATCGCCGACCAGGCGCGCACCATCCGCATTCCCGTGCACATGATCGAGACCATCAACAAGATCGTGCGCACCTCGCGCCAGATGCTGAACGAAATCGGCCGCGAGCCGACCCCGGAAGAGCTCGCCGAAAAACTCGGCATGCCGCTGGAGAAAGTGCGAAAAGTCCTCAAGATCGCCAAGGAGCCGCTGTCGCTCGAAACCCCGGTCGGTGACGAGGAAGACTCGCATCTCGGCGATTTCATCGAGGACAAGAACGCGATCCTGCCGATCGATGCCGCGATCCAGAGCAATCTGCGCGAAACCACCACCCGCGTGCTGGCGTCGCTGACGCCGCGCGAAGAACGCGTGTTGCGCATGCGCTTCGGCATCGGCATGAACACCGACCACACCCTGGAAGAAGTCGGCCAGCAGTTCTCGGTGACCAGAGAGCGCATCCGGCAGATCGAAGCCAAGGCGCTACGGAAGCTGAAGCACCCGTCGCGGTCGCGGAAGCTGCGGAGCTTCCTCGACAACTAATCGCGCGCACCGCGCCATTATCTGAAAGGGCGGCAGCGATGCCGCCCTTTCGTTTGTCATTGAAACTCATCGGTTATCCCGGCGCGGACGGCGGGGCGACGACGAGCGCGACGATACGCCGGACCAGCGGCAGCAAGGCGAGCAGGGTGGGAAACGCCACCAGCCACGACAATGCCCATGCGATGGGCCAGGTGGCGACAAAGGCAGGCGTTGCACCGAGGCTCTTCAGCGTCGAGATCGCCGAGACGACAAAGGTCATCAGCAGCGACAGCACCAGTGGCATTACGACCGACGCGTAGCGCGCCGGCAGCTTTCCGCGCGGACGCGGAATGCGAAGCAGGTTCATCAGTTCACTCTTCTTGAAATTCGGTCGGTCAAATCACGGGTGGCACATGGGCATTCCTCCAAGTCGAGCCGACCGGGTTGAATGCGTTGCCTGACGTGAGACGCTTACGGTGCGCAAAGCGCAGCAAGGTCTCCATAGCCGGTCGGGCGAGAGCGTGCCAGCGAAAGTTCTGTCGATGATTCTGGAAACCTTCCAGAGCGTTAATGCTGTCGCCTGACCAGGCTCCCGGCGCGGGCGCGCATCGGTATCGCTTCGGCAGCGGCCGCGCCATACCGCGATCCGGACCGACCCGAGGCGAGTTCGCGCACGACGACGAGTGCTGCGCAGGCCTGAACAATCCTTGACCGAGGATTGAGACTGTATGATGATAAACGCTTAGATTGCTCACTGCGATGAGGCGAGCGATGATGGATTATTCAAAAATCTGTTTCGTCATCATGCCGTTCGGCAAGAAGCCCGTCGGCGAGCAGATGGTCGATTTCGACGCCCTTTACGACGACATCTTTGTCCCGGCGATCACCGCCGTCACGTTGCCGGAGGGCGGCAGACTGGACCCCCGCCGCACCGACAAGGACTTCTACGCCGGCGACATCAAGCTCGAGATGTTCCAGTATCTGGAATATTCGCGCTTCGCACTTGCCGACATCAGCGGGCTGAACTTCAACGTCGCCTACGAACTCGGCGCGCGGCACCGCGCGCGCGAGGCGGGCACGGCGATTTTTCGACAGGGCAAGGCTGCGCCACCGTTCGACATCAGCTCGATCAAGGCTTTTCCCTATGAGTATACGCCGGCCGATGAAGCGGCCAAGTCGCGCGAGCTGATCACCCGGGTGCTGACCGAGTCGCTGGTGCGAAACCGGCTGGACAGTCCGGTGCGGTTGGCACTCAACCTGCAGCGGGAATCCGGGCAGATCGATGAACTGCTGCAGCAGGCCGAAAACAAGATCCGGAGTTCGGACTGGACCGGCGCGATGGACGTCTATCGCGCCGCAGTCGCGACCGATCCGAACAATCCGCTGCCGCGCATGAAGCTCGGCCTGTTGTGCCGGGATCGCGGCATCTGGGACGAGGCGCTGGAGCAGTTCACGGGGGCGACCGCGGCGTCGCCGACCTATGGCGAAGCGTGGCGCGAGAGGGGGATTGTTGAAAACAAGCTTGCGCAGATCGCCAAGCAGCCGATGGATGTCGATCCGGCGCCGGGTGAAGCCTCCCTGCGCCGCGCCATCGAAATAAACCCCAGGGATTTCGATGCCTCTGCCTCCCTTGGCGGCATTCTCAAGCGCGCGCAACGCTTTCCTGATGCGCTTGCCGCGTATGAGCAGTCGCTGAAGGTTTCCGGCGGCCATCCCTATCCGCTGCTCAATGCGCTGAAACTGCGCGCGCAGATCAACGGCCGTCTGGCGCTGTCGGGGGCGGACAAGGTGGCGCTGATGCGCGCCGCCAGCGTCCGCGAAGGACAGTCGAAGCAGCTTCCGGCTTTCGACAAGCCGTGGTGTTTCTTCGATCTGGCCGAGATCAGGCTCTATCAGGGCGACAAGAAGGCGTTCCTCGATACCGCCATGCAAGGTTTTGCGCAGACCGAGCACGACTGGCAGGGCCAGACCTTCGTCGACAGCCTGCGCCTGCTGCTGCCCGCCGCGGACGAATTGCCCGGACTGAAGGAAGGCATCGCGGAACTGGAGAAGCTGCTGCCCTGACCGCTGCCGACGGAAGTTACTTCCCCGCCTTCGCCATCTTCTCGATTCGCCGCGCCATCACCTTCCAATAAGTCCCGGGCCGAAACCGCTGCAGCAGGTCCATGAACCGCGCGTCGTTGCCGATCAGGATGCGCGGCTGGTTGTTCTCGATGCCCTGGATGATGCGGAGCGCGGCGGCGGCCGGCTTTGTCTTGGCTACTGCATCGAACCGCTCGATCGCCTGGGCGCGCCGCGAGTTGTCGGTTATCCCGGTGCCGGTGCGGGCGTTGCGCGCGATATTGGTGGCGACGCCGCCGGGATGCACCACCGACAACCGAACCGGGCTTGCCGCCATCTGCAGCTCATGGCGCAGGGCTTCCGAAAACCCGCGCACGGCGAATTTCGCCGCCGCGTACGCCGATTGTCCGGGCGGTGCGACGATGCCAAAAATGCTCGACAGGTTGACGATGTGGGCCTCGCGCTGTGTGGCCAGATGCGGCAGCAACGCGCGCGTCGTGCGCACCACGCCCCAGAAATTGATGTTCATCAACCATTCCATCTGCGCCTGGTCGATTTCGTTGAACTGGCCGAACAAGGCGACGCCGGCATTGTTGATGACGATGTTGAGGCCGGGATGGCCGGCGGTCGCGGCTCGCGCGAATTCCTCGATCTGCGCCGGCTCCGCCACGTCGACGCGGTGGACCGTGACTTTCGACGCATGCAGGCGCTTGATTTCCGCGGCGACCGCCTGCAGCCCGGCCTCGTCGCGGTCCGCCAGCGCCAGGTCGCAGCCGCGTGCCGAAAGCTCGAGCGCCAGCGCCCGGCCGATGCCACTGGCGGCGCCGGTGACGGCGGCCGCAGCCCCACGGATCGTCGTCATCGAGGATCAACTCCATGTCGGGAAGAGAATTCGTTTCCGCTTCGCGGAATGCACCGGGATCGGTTCGGTAACCCTGATACAGCGCATCGGCTTTGGCAATCCGGCGGGGCGTCGGTGCGGCGCCTCGTCGGCTCGAAAGTCGGCGTGGAAGGTGCTAGAAGCCGGCTTGATTTGGCAGTGGTTCTTCGTTGGGAAAAATTCAATATGATCAAATTACGTTTCGCCTTCATTCTTGCCGCGCTCTCCTTTGCCACCCCCTCATTCGCCGCCCGCTGCGGCGGCGATTTCAACACCTTCGTGGCGTCGATGTCTGCCGAGGCCGTAGCCGCTGGCATCTCGCAAGACGTGATCTCGCAGGCGCTGTCGGGCGTCACGCAGGATCCGACGGTGCTCAATTTCGACCGGCGCCAGCGCGGCACCTTCAACAAGAGCTTTGAGCAATATGTCTCGACCCGCGTCGGTCCGGGACGCATCAATGCCGGCCGGGCGATGCTGCAGCGCCACGCGGCGCTGTTGTCGAGCATCGAGGTGAAGTTCGGCGTGCCGCGGCAGATTATCGTCGCGATCTGGGGGCTGGAATCCGATTTCGGCAAGGGCGACATCGGCAAGATGCCGGTGATCCGCACGCTCGCCACCATGGCGCATGATTGCCGCCGCACCGAGCTGTTCCAGGGCGAGTTGCTGGCCGCCCTGAAGATCCTGCAACGCGGCGACCTGCCGCTGCGCGATCTGATCGGCGCCTTTGCCGGCGAAATCGGCCAGACGCAATTTTTGCCGTCGTCCTACATTAAGTACGGCGTCGATTTCGACGGCAACGGCCATGTCGATCTGCGCCACAGCGTGCCCGACGTACTCGCTTCCACCGCCAACCTGTTACACACCTCGGGCTTCAAGATGGGCGCGCCTTACGGCGAAGGCACCGCGAATTTCGAGGCGATGCGCGAGTGGAACAGGGCCACGATCTACCGCAAGACGATCGGGTATTTTGCCGATCAGTTGATGGGGCGGTGAGGGCTTCTCACTCCCTCGTCAT
>JAQGJF010000479.1 GCA_028290765.1 Tardiphaga sp. | reverse complement strand
CCACCCCCGGATCAAGTCCGGGGGCATGCTTCGCTCGAAAACGCTCTAGACCCGCTCGACAGCGTGTCTGCGCGAGGCCCGCATGGCGTCACGGATAGCGGGCGCGGTCAGCGTCGGCGCTACGATTCGCAGGAAATCGACCACATATGGCCGGATATAGGAAGCGGACCGCAACGTGACATAGACCATGCTGCTTTCGAAAAGATCGCGGGCACTGCGCGCGCGAATAGCCGTATCGCGAACCGGGTCGACCGTAATATCCGCGAGGATGGCAATGCCGATGCCCAGTTCCACATAAGCCTTGCAGATATCCGCGTCGACCGCGTTGAGACTGATCTTGGGCTTGAGGCCGGCCTTACGAAAGGCGTCCATCACTTTCAGCCGGCCGCTATGGCGCGCGCCATAGATGACGATCGGATACGCGGCAATATCGGGAAGCGTCAGCTTTTTGAGCTTCAATATTGGATGATCCGCTTTCGCGACCACGCTGCGGGCTATTTCAAAGCACGGCAACTTGACCAAATGCGAAAAAGTCCGGCCCGTTTCAGTCGCGATCGCCAGGTCCGCGTCACCGGCATCGACCATTTGGCAGACTTCTTCCGGGTCCCCTTCCTTCAGGAACAATTCGATATCCGGATAAAGCCGCATGAACTCCGCGATCACACGCGGCAGGACGTAGCGCGCCTGGGTATGGGTCGTGCCTATCGTCAATGTGCCGCGATTGCCGACCGAAACCTCGTCCTTCAGCGAGCGGAGCGCGCCGATGTCGTCGACGACGCTGCGGGCGATATCGACCACATGCTCGCCATGCGCCGTAAGACCGATAACCCGATTTCGTGTCCGCAGAAAAATTTCGAAGCCGAGCTCGGCTTCAAGCAGCTGAATTTGGCGGCTGACCCCGGACTGCGATGTGTTTAACGCCTCCGCCGCGGCGGAAAGATGATTGCCACAACGCGTGATCTCAAGGACGTAACGAAGCTGCTGGAGTTTCATCCTGGCTCCCAGTATATCCAGGCATCATAGTACTCCGGCACGGCATGGGCAAATGCGCAGAAAATGGCGCAGTGCACATGAGCACCGGGGAGCATTCGTCCTCGTCTGCTGTGCGGCTTTATACAGCTGGTTTTGGTGCTTTCGCTCTTTCGGCGAAAGCCATCCGCACGCTAGCCGCCCACCCGCAGCGCCGGTCCCCAGGATACCGGCTCCCGATGTTCGACGACCTTGCCGTCGATAAGGCTATCCAGCTGCAAGGCCGCACCGGTCGGATCAAGCGGCAATTCGCCAGGCGAGGAGCCGGTCGCCTCCTGTTCCTTCCGATCACGGAATTTCGCCTTTTCGAGGATTGCGCCGGCCATGGCCAGCGGCACGACGACGACGCCGTCATCGTCGCCGACGATAATATCGCCAGGATAAATCACGATGCCGCCGATCTGCACCGGCACATTTATCGACCCCGGCGTGTTCTTCTGCGGCGCGCGCGGCGAGACGCTGCGGGAGAACGTCGGGAAACGGTCCCGTCGCAACATGGCGACATCCCGCACGGAGCCGCTGGCGACCACGCCGACACCGCCTCGCGACCGTGCGTTGAGCGCGCTTTTGTGGCCGAAACAGCCGGTATCGTAGTCGCCATCGTCGATCATCAGGACATCGCCCGGCTCGACCATCTGTAACGCCTTGTGCGTCATGATGTTATCGCCCGGAAAACACAGCACGGTCAGCGCCGAGCCGACCATATGGATACCCTCATAGACCGGCCGGATCGCTGAACTGAGCGCACCATGCCGTCCCATGGCGTCGGACAAAGTCGCGGTCGACACGTCGTTGAACGCCGCGAGCAGTGCCGGATCGGGGCGCGTTATGTTGTAATAAATATGGCCGTACATCTGGCCTCCCAAGTCGTATCGTTCAGTCGCAATCCCTCAAATCGGGCAGCATGCCGTTTCTCGTGCCGCGGCCGCGAACTCGACACCCATCCATGGCCGCCGTTTTCTATCAGCGCGCATCGCCGGCACACCAGAATATTTCATCATGCTGGTATCGATTTCAGGCCATACCGGACCGGCCTCCATCTCACCGCCTCGACGGGCTGCAATCCGCAGCATGCCGATATCGCATACTTCTATAGATTCTTATGTGGTTGATCGCGACGCGCGGCATAGTAGGTTTTCGTCCGCACCCTGGTTGCGCTCGGTCAAAGCCGACACCATTCGCGTGAGCGCAATTTCGGCCAACGTATAAACAAAACAATTGGGTGGGAGGCGCTCGATGCGTCTAAATTTCGTTCTCCTTGTCGCGGCATTGACCTATCTGCCGGCGCAAGCCAGCGCCGAAACCTATCCCGACCGGCCCATTCGTATCGTCGTGCCCACCGGGCCCGGCGGCGCCGCCGACATCGTCTCGCGCCTGATCGCCGATAAGATACAAAAGTCGCTCCAGCAAACGGTCACTGTCGAAGACAAGCCTGGCGCGAATGGAAACATCGGCGCGGCCTATGCGCTAACGGCACCGGCCGACGGTTATACGCTGATGATGGGCCATATCGGGCTGATGACGGTCAACGCCCACCTTTACAGCAATATGACGTTCAATCCGCTGATGGAATTTGCGCCGGTTTCAAGGACGACGACCTATCCCAATCTCCTTGTTGTCAATAACGACCTACCGGTTCATTCGACCGCCGAACTGGTCGCGTACGCGAAGAAAAATCCAACGGGGTTGCGCTATTCATCAAGCGGATTCGGCAGTTCGTTTCAAATGGGCTTCGAGATGCTCAAGACCCAGGCCGGGATGGAGGCAGCGCATGTTCCCTACACCGGGACCGCCCATGCCTTGACCGC
Organism: Tardiphaga sp.; assembly: GCA_028290765.1. Next base: position 2,961 of record JAQGJF010000479.1, on the reverse strand, counting down.
GGTGATGGCCGGAGACGTTGAAACAACCTTTACCGACGTCATCACCGCGACCCAGCAGATCGAGTCACGGTCCCTCCGCGGCCTCGCAATCAGCAGCAAGACACGCGCAAGCGGTCTGCCTGACCTCCCGACCGTGGCCGAGTCGGGTGTGCCCGGCTTGCAGGATTTCGACGTGATCGGGTGGAACGGCATCGTCGTGAAAGCGGGCACGCCGCCCGAGCGGATCAAACTACTGAACGAGCATATCAAACGCGCGCTGTCGTCGCCGGAGATCGTCGAGCGCATTTCCAAACTCGGCGCTGACGTCGCGACCGGCACGCCGGACGAGTTCGGAGAATTCATGCGGGCGGAAGACAAGAAATGGGGCAGCCTGATCGAAAAAGCCGGTTTAAGAGTGCGATGAGGCACATGAGTGCCTGTGAGGCACGTGACTGCCAGTTTTCCGAATTCCCGTGTTCTTGATGCTTGTGAGGATCCAGGCGAAATGAATGTGCCTAAAGTGCAAACCAACGCGGCGAAAGCGCTCAGCGACAAGCCGATTTCAGGCCGGATGCTGATCGGCGGCAAGCTTGTCGAAAGTTCGGACGGCGGCTGGATCGACTGCCTCAATCCCGCCAACGAGGACTACATCGGCAAGGTTCCGCTCGGCACCGCCAATGACGTCGCGCGCGCGGTCGATCTTGCCGAAGACGCCCAGGTCAAATGGGCCGCCCTGTCGGTGGCGAAGCGCTCGGATTATCTGATGCAGCTTGGCGACGCGATCATGAAGCGCGCGGACGAACTCCTCGATGTCGAGGTGGCCGACACCGGCAACCCGATCACGCCGATGCGCAACGATATATCCGGCGGCGTCGAGAGACTTCGATACTTCGCCGGCCTTGGTTACGAACTTCAAGGAAGCAGCATCCCGGCGACGCCCGACAACATACACTTCACAATTCGCGAACCTTACGGCGTCGTCGGCCGCATCCTCGCCTTCAATCATCCGATCAATTTCGCCATCGTCGGCATGGCCTCGCCATTGATGGCGGGAAATGCCGTCGTGCTGAAGCCATCGGAGCAAAGCCCGCTGTCGGCATCGATCCTCGCCGAGATCGCAAGCGATATCTTGCCGCCGGGGGTGCTGACTATGTTGTCGGGCAATGCCGACGTCGGCAACGCCCTGGTACGGCATCCGCGCGTCAAGCGGCTGTCCTTCGTCGGCTCGGCCCGCACCGGCATGGCCATTCAACGGTCGGCCGCCGAAGTCGCCGTAAAGCATGTTTCGCTCGAACTTGGCGGCAAGAACCCGTTTATCGTGTTCGGCGATGCGCCGGTCGAGAAAGTCGCAGCGGCGGCCGTCGCCGGCATGAACTTCAGCTGGCAAGGTCAATCATGCGGCTCGACCAGCCGCCTGTTCGTGCATGATTCCATCTACGACGAGGTTTTGGAACACGTGGTCGCCAGAGTCGCGCGCATTCAGGTCGGCGATCCCTTCGATTCCAACACCCAAATGGGCGCCATCAACTCGGCCGCGCATCTTGGCAGGGTGCGATCTCATATCGACAGCGCCAACGCCGATGGCGCTCGGTTGGTGGCCGGCGGCAAGCAGCCCGCCGGCGCCCTGTTCGAGAAGGGTTACTGGCTCGAGCCGACGGTATTTGCCGACGTCAAACAGGACATGCGGGTGGCGCGCGAAGAAATTTTCGGCCCCGTCCTTTCCGTCATGCGGTGGTCGGATCCCGACGAAGTCATCAAGGCGGCGAATTCCGTCGAATACGGCCTGACTGCGGCCGTCTGGACCAGCGACATCACCAAGGCGATGCGCACGGCGCAGCGCCTGCAATCGGGCTATGTCTGGATCAACGGCGTCAACGCCCACGTGCGCGCCCTGCCTTATGGCGGCTATAAGAACAGTGGCATCGGCCGCGAGCGGGGCGTGGAAGAACTTTATTCCTACACGGAAGAGAAGTCGATCCACATCATGCTGTGAGTTTTTCCAACACAACTCGGACGGCCGAGACGGCCGTCCAATGGCATATTCAGGACTTGACCCGGCCCGACCAGGCCGGCGAAGCGCATTCACGAAAGGACGCAAGATGAAGATCAAGGGCGGCAAATTTCTGATCACGGGAGGCGCCAGCCAGATAGGCGCTCATATCACCGAGCAGCTTCTTGCGGCCGACGCACGCGAAGTGGTCCTATTCGACAATTATTCGTTGGGAACGCCGGAAGGCATCGAAGATCTGGTCCGAAACCCGCGGGTGAAGTTCATGCGCGGCGATATCCTGCGCGCCAATGAACTCTTCGATGCCCTCGACGGCGTCAACGGCGTCTTCGCAGCGGCCGGGTTCCTCACGCTTCCGCTCACCCAAAATCCGAACCTCGGCGTCGCCGTCAACGTTCAGGGCATGCTGAACGTCTACGATGCGTGCCGGTACCGTAATATAGAGAAGGTGATATTTTCTTCGTCAATCGCGGTTTATGGCGAACCGAGCGCCGACCTAATCGACGAATCGACGCCGTGGACATGGAGCAAGCTGCAACCGGGCGCAGCGCTGTATGCGGCATCCAAGATCATGGGCGAGAACTTCGGCAAACTCTATCATGACCGATATGGCGTGAAATCGATATCGCTGCGTTACTCTTCGGTATACGGCGAGCGCCAGCACCTTCGCGCGGTCAACTCGGTCTACATTGTCGACACCTATGACCGCCTGAAGAAAGGCGAACGTCCGATCATTCCGGACGATGGGCTCGAGGTACACGATTACATTCATGTGGTCGATGTGGCGCGCGCCAATGTCATGGCGATGGAGAGCGACGTATCGCGCGAGAGCTTCAATGTGGCAACCGGGACGGCAACAACGCTCAACAGGCTCGTCGAGATCGTTCAGAAAATTACCGGTACAAATCTGCAGCCCGAATACAAGACCCCCGCCGGCAAGATTCGCGCGGCGGTATCGACCAAGTTGGACTTCT
>JAQGJF010000470.1 GCA_028290765.1 Tardiphaga sp. | reverse complement strand
GGCGGCGGCAGCTTCGATTTCACCGTGGCGGAGGTCGCGATCCCCGGCGGCTGCGCCCCGGACACCATCTCCTCGGACATCCACGTATTCTCCGGCAATACGCCGGGCATGCCCTATCTGCCATGGGTGATGAGCAAGTTCATGACCATGGGCTATACGCTGGAGCAGGTGGTGAGCATGGCAACCACGGCGCCGGCGAAAATCATCAACCGCGCGCCGAAGATCGGCACGCTGCAGGTCGGCGCGCCGGCCGACGTCGCGATCATGCAGTTGGTCGAAGGACCGGTGTCGTTTGTCGACACCCGCAACAACAAGCGCGACGGCAAGGTGTTCCTGAAGCCGGTGCAGACCGTGATCAATGGCGTGCCGTTCGGGCGCCCGTATCAGTCACCGTTCGCGGTGCGGTGAGCGCCGCGCAGGATTTCGACGAGAGCGCCGGGGTCCGCCGGCACTTCGTCGCCACGCCAGGCGATGTGCTGGTCCGAGCGAACCAGCAGCAGTTTTTGCCGGATGGTGTCGGGCAATTCCGCCGCCGCAACATCGAGCAGACGAAGCGGCATCGCAACGGCGGCCGCCGCGGTCGTCAGGCCTGACACGTCGACCGTCGGGTCGAAGCGCAGCAGCGTGTAATGCGGCCCCAGCGCGTCGTAGAGCGAACGGCCGTCGGCCAACCAGAAATGCGGCACCCGTGCCCCGGGCACCGTCGACGGCGTGAAATCGCCCATGCTGTAAGGCGGCGGCGCCTCGCCGTCATAGGCGATGATCGGCGAGCCCTGGTAGAAATAGCCAAAGTTCAGCCCGGCGCAGCAATATTGCTGAACGTTGAGATCGTAGGCCGATTTTCCGATCGCGGTGCGCACCGCGTCGCCTTGCGGGCCATCGGCTTCGATCTCGGGTGGAATGGATTTTCGCGCCTTGGCCATGGCGTGGGCATGATCCATCGCGAAATGCGAGACCTGACCGGTGATCGGCAACCGCTCGGCCTCATAGGCCGTCAGCATGTTCGCGCCGGCCCAGCCTCCGAGATCGGCGGCAAGCACCTGGGCTAAATTCACGGCGTCGGCAATTCCAGCGTTCATGCCGTAACCGGCATAGGGCACCCAGAGGTGGCACGCGTCACCACAGATGAAGACCCTGTCCTGGCGGGCCTTATCGGTCATCAACCGCCGCCCGATCCAGTCCTCCTTGCTCAGCAGTTCATAGTCAAAATCCTGGTCGACGCCGAGCACGGTACGAATCGCGCCGTCGCGCTCAACCGCCTCGAAGTCGGTGACGCCGTCATTGAGATAGACATGGATCAGCCAGGTCTCCCGGCCGTCGATCGCATAGACATTGCCGGGCTGACGCGGATTCAACGCGAACGACCCCCAGGCCGGGGTGCCGCCCTGCGCGCGCAGCATCCCGAGCAGTTTCGGCGCGCGGATGTAACTCGACTGCACATGCTGCAAGACGGCGTCTCCGCTCAGCGTGGCGCCGATTTTCCTGCGCACCAGCGAGCGCCCACCGTCGCAGCCGACCAGGAATTTGCCGGAGACCTCCATGTCTTTTCCGGTCTCGGTCTCTCGCGCGAACGCGGTGACGCCGTCCCGACCGGCTTCGAAATCAAGCAGCGACGTGCCGTTGAAGACTCGCGCCGTCGGCATCGACGACAAACGCTCGACCAGCACCGGCTCGAGAAAAATCTGGTTGATCCGGTGCGGCGGCTCTGCTGTCGGCCACCACGTATCGGGACCACCCTTCGCAGTGTAGCGCTCGGCTCGGCAGGGAATCCTGATGCGCGACAGCTCACGGCCGAGGAACGAGGTCTTGTAGACGACATCGTTGGGGTATTCCGCCGGTAATCCGGCATCGCGCACCTTCCGCGCAACCCCGAGCCGGCGAAAGATCTCCATCGAGCGCGCCGAGACATGGTTCGACCGCACGCTCGGCGGCTCAAAGCGTTGGCGGGATTCCAGCACCACCACATCGACGCCGCGCCACGCCAGATCCATCGCCAGCGTCAACCCGACCGGACCCGCGCCGACCACCACGACATCGGCTTGCAGCCGCTCAGCCATCGATAATGCTCCGTCCGTCGCAGGATTACTGCTGGATCTTGATGTTGCCGGCCTGGGCCACCGCGACCCAGCGCTCCAGATCCGACGCGATGATTTTTGAAAACGCCTCGGACGAATTGCCGACCGATTCGATGTTCAGCAGCTTCAGCCGCGACACCACGTCCGGAATCCGCGCAATGCGGATGAACTCCGCCTCGAGCTTCCTGACGATGGCCGGCGGCGTCTCCTTCGGGACAAAAATTCCGCTCCACAGCACCGCCTCGACGTCGGCGCCGGCTTCCTTCATGGTCGGGACATCGGGCATCTCTTCCATGCGCTTCGGCGCCGCGACGCCGAGCGCGCGGACCTGGCCGCCGCTGACCTGACTCGACACCGGACCGGCGTCGGCGATGGTCGCGGTGACTTCGCCCGAGATCACCGCCACCACGGACTCATTGGCGCCCTTGTAGGGAATCATCTGCATCGGCGCACCGGTCTTCTGTTTGAACAGTTCGGTTGCCAGCTGGAACGCGGCGGACGAGCTGGAATAATTGGCCTTGGCGGGATTCTGCTTGGCGTAGGTCACGAGATCGGCCAGCGTCTTGAACGGCGACTTGGCGCTGACGATCAGGATTAGCGGAAACGATCCGAGTTCGGACACCGGAATGAAGTCGCGCATCGTGTCGTAATTCAGTCTGGCGTAAACGGCCGGGCTGATCACCATGGCGCCGCTGGCGCCGACCAGGAGGGTGTAACCGTCGGGCGCGGAGCGCGCGACATATTCGGTGGCGAGGATCGCACCACCGCCGGGCTTGTTCTCGATGATCACCGGCTGGCCGAAGCTTTCCGACAGCTTTTGGCCGACGATGCGGGCAATGAGGTCGTTGCCGCCACCCGGGGTAAATCCGACGATGATGTGAATCGCACGGGCCGGGTATTTCGCGGGGTCTTCCGCGGCCTGTGCCAGGGACGCCACCACGGTCACGCCCGCGGCGACAGCGGTGAGAAGCAATCTGCTCAAAATATTCATGGCTTCTTCCCTCCCGAATTTCTTCCTTTAAAGTTTGGTGACTTCCACGTGCAACACCGCGGCCGTTCCGTCGTCCAGTGCCTTGAGGCAGCGATCGATCGCCGCCGGGAGATCGTCGGGCTCCGTCACATGCTCGCCATGCGCCCCGAAGGCGCGGCCGATATCCGAGAAGCGGCGCTGTTCACCCTGCCGGCCCGAGCTCAGCCGGGATTGAAACGAATTGGTCTCGGCGGCAACACCCTTGGGGTAGACCCGTTGCACCGCCGACTTGACCGCCTGCCAGCCGCCATTGTCCAGCACCACGGTCAGGATCGGAATCTGGTATTGCTGCGCGACCGCATAGACCGAGTCGGGCGACGAGAAATGGAAGGCACCGTCGCCGATGATCTGCACGATGCGGCGCTCCGGCCGCGCCAGCTTCAGCCCCAGCGCCATGCCGCCGCTGAAGCCGAGTCCGCCGCCAGCCAGGCCGACGTAACTGCCGGGCTCCGTGCGCTGGATCTGCTCCTGCAGCACAGGTCCGTTGCGGATCGCTTCATTGAGGACGATGTCGTGCGGCGACAGCTTGCCGTTCAGGACGGAGAAGAGATAGGCCGGATTGAGCGCGCCGGAGGTGCCCTTGCCGGCGCTGGCCGCGGCGCGGCGTTTGGCGGAAGCCTCGCGTGCCGGGGTCCAACTCGCGATCCGCGCAGCTACGCGCTTTCGATAGGCGTCATCGGCGCGCGCCTCGACCACTTCGAGCACTTGCTGCAGCACAATGGCGCAATCGGCCTGGATCCGGATGTCGGTCGGAAATCCCCACATCGGAAAGTCCGATTTCAACGGATCGATGTCGATCTGGATCCAGTCGATCGCCTCGACCCGCTTGGCATATTGCGGAACGAATGGCACGTCGGAGTCGAGCAGCAGGCCGAGATCGGCGTCTTCCAGCAGAGGCAGCGAATCGAAGCCGGCAAAGCACGGCGAATCCTGCGGGATGTTCAGATCGATCGAATTGAATTCGGCGACCCGGATGCCGCAGGTCCGCGCCAGACGATCCAATACCGTGACCGCTTTGACATTGCGTCCGAGATACGCCGTCAGGGCGATCGGGTTGTTCGCGGCCATCAGCCGGGTGGCGATCGCATCGACGCGGGCCTGCTCGATGCCGCCGGCCGCAACGGCGCCATAGCGCGCGGGGTTGTAGGCCGGCATCGCGGCCTCGTCCCATTCCTCCGCCAGCGTTTCGCGCGGCAGCATCATGTAGACCGGTCCCGGCGGATCGCTGTGCATGAAGGCGCTGGCGCGCGCGAGCGCCTCCTTCACCACCACGCCGGAAGGCAGCGAATATTCCCATTTGACATAGGGACGGACGATGCTGGCGATATCGAACGGATCCTGTACGAAGTGCACATAGGTATCGCGCGAGCCGGTCAACTCGCCATGCAGCGTGAACGGCGCGCGACCGGCGAACAGCATCACCGGCAGCCGGTAGCGAAACAGGTTCTGGATCGACAAGCATGCATAGGCGGTGCCGGCATCGACATGCACGAACACCGCCTGCCCCTTGCCGGTCGCCAGCGCGTAGCCGCCGGCCATGTGGACGGCCACGATCTCGTGCGGGCACAGGATGATTTCGGGATGCTTGCGGCCACAGCTATCCCAGCGGGCGATCTCCTCGATCAGCGACACATGGTCGGTGCCGAGATTGGCGAAGATGTATTCGACGCCGAGGTCGACCAGGCCCTCGAGAAAATAATGCGCGGCGCTGTGACGGCTCATGCCCCTGTCCTTGTGTTTCCTTGCCGAATTTTCGGCTTTGATTGTTCTTGTTGTTGCAGAGCGTTCGGTTTAGCGCCTCACGGCCCCGCGCCGACGGCGCGTTTCAGGACCGCACCGGCATCCACTGATTCCGCAGCGGAAGTCCAAGCAACGAACTGATCCGGGCGAACCAGGACGAGCCCGGCCTTGTAGAAGTCACGGCTCTCGGCGCTTGGGTCGTTAATGACCTTGAGCGGAATGCGCAAATCCTCAGCGGCTTTCTCAAAATCGCGAACCACGGCGGCCGGCGAACCCAGATCGATCAGGCAAAACCCCTCGCCCAGTTCCTCGAACACGTTACGTCCGGAAGCAAGCTGACGCGGGGTCAAATGGTGGCCGGGGCGTGCGGCAAATTGATGCGAGCCAATGGCGCTGCATCTGCTGCCGGGCGGACCCCAGACGATCGATGACCCCTCATAATTCGGCTCGAACGAATGCACCTCGGTCTTCGCGCCAGACTGGCGCGCGGTCCATTCGCGCTCAAACGCCGCTCTGTCGGTTTCAGGATTATGGGTCTGCAGGAATTCCCGGTCGTCTTGAATGGCTTTCTCGATGAAATCGCGCGCGGTCGAAGCGAATACCGGACGCCGCTCCTCGCCATAGGAATCGAGCAGATCATCGCCGGCCCAGCCCTGCAGCGTGGCGGCGAGCTTCCAGCCGAGATTCGCCGAATCTTCCAGCCCGGTATTGATGCCATAGCCACCATAGGGCGGGTGACTGTGCGCGGCGTCGCCGGCGATGAAGACGCGCTTGTTGCGGTAGCGATCGGCGACAGCGACGCGCAGATCCCAGAAGCCGATATGCTCGAACGCGACGTCGAACTCCGCACCGACCGCGCCATGAAGATAGGCGCTGAAATCGAAATTATCCTTGGTGGTGCCGAGCGGCACCGGCGCATGGAAGAACCAGGTGGTGCCGAGATCGACGCGACCGAAGAACTTCCAGTAACCGTTCAGGTCGGGGTGCAGCACGTTGTAGAACGACTTGTTGGGATATCGCTCCAGCAACTTGTGTAGCCCCTCGGAGCGAAATACCAGCAGCACCATCAGCCGGTCATGGTCGGAATGGGTTTGCGTGATGCCGGCGGCTTCGCGCGTGAACGACCGGCTGCCGTCGCAACCGATGACGTAGGTCGATCGCAAGGTGCGCCGGCCGACGCCGCCGCGCTCGGCGATGACGATCTCCGCACCGTCCTCATCCTGGGTGATCTGCTCCGCGCTCCAGCCGTAACAGGTCTCGACCGTCTTCAACTCGCCGAGGCGATGGCGCAGCACGGCCTCGGTGGCGTATTGCGGCAGCCGCTCATTGTCGGTGAAGTAAAACGGCCGCACCAATTCGCGCTGCAGCCAGTCATAGCGGTGGCCGCTGAGCAGCGTGCCATAGGCGGTCATGCCGCCGATGCCGTAGTCGCGCGGAATCGTCCGTGCCGCGCGCAACTCCTGCTCCGCGCCCCAGAAATGGAAATGTTCCATGGTCCGCTGGGTCAGGTTCTGGCCCTTCGGAATCGGCTGGGGACTGGCGAAGCGCTCCACCAGGATGCAACTCACGCCGCGCTGGCCGAGTTCGATGGCGAGGCCGAGACCGACAGGCCCGCCTCCGACGATGACGATCTGGGTGTCTGGGTTGGACGCGGTCATTTCACTCTTGAAGGCAACATGATGGTGTTTGAAGTAGGTCGGCGCCGAAATGGGATGACAGTCGACCCGGAGTCAAGAATAATCTTATAATATGAGATTTCAATCATGTCGGATTTTGGGTTGAACCTGACCTGCGCTGATCGCTGACGCCACCCGCAAGACCTCGGCGCCGATCCGATCGATCTCCGCGCCGGTCACCAGATTCCCGGCAATGGTGATGCAAATGGCAGCGATCGGGTGCTGGCGGTCGTCGAACACCGGCGCCGCGACGCCGATCGCGCCCGGCGTGACCTCGCCATACGCCACCGCGAAGCCGACCTTTCGAATCTTCTTCACGTTCTTTTGCACGTCCTCGACGGTATCACCGAGGCCGACGGAGCGAAGGTCGTTCAAATTGCGTTCGATCAACGGCACCAATTGCCGCTTCGGCAGAAAGGCCATGATGGAGCGCGCGATCGCGCCGCGCCCAAGCGGCATCGGCCGACCCCGGGGATAGCTGCTGACAGGATTTTTGGCGGATGATTCAGAGGCCACGCAAAGGATCTTGTTGCCGTACCAGCGCAAGACCATCGCCGTGCAGGAGTAGCGTTCGGTCAGGTCCTTGAGATGCGGCAATCCGGCAAGTACCAGCACATCGGACTTGCGAGTCAGATAATCCAGCTCCACCACCTTGGGTCCGAGCGTGACGCCGGCATTGCGGGTCGACATCAGGAAACCCGCCTCTTTGAGAATTTTCAGATAGCGATACAGCGTCGGCCTGGAGTAACCGAGCTCCTGCATCAAGTCCTCGGGCATCCATTCAAGACGCGTTTCGGAAAACACTTCGAGCACCGCCAGTACCCGCTCCAGACTATTGGTCGGCTTCATGCCGGCGCTCCATTCCATGCTTTGGTCTCACCATGACGGCGGGCTCCCCGCCCGACTCAGCAGGTCTGCCGGGCTCTTCAGGGGACCAAATCCGACAAAATCGCCCTTGAAAAGCGGATCGTTCTCGGCGCATTATGCATCATAATCTCGTAATAAGAGATTTTATACAGTTTTCGGCCTGCGCAACGGGTCGATGTCGTGATTTGGGGGGATATCGTGCCGATGGCTTCAACAACCGTTTCCGGCGTGCCCGCGGGCGCCGTCGATGTCGCCGCGTTCATCGACCAGCAGCCGGTCGGCCGGTTTCAAATCCATCTGCTGCTGCTCTGCGCCGCGGTGCTGTTCATCGACGGCTTCGACACCCAGGCCATCGGCTATGTGGCCCCGGACCTCGCCCGCGAATGGAAGCTTCCCCGCGGCGCGCTCGGGCCGGTGTTCAGCGCTGGGCTGTTCGGCCTGATGATCGGCGCGCTGATCTTCGGACCCGTCGCGGACCGCATCGGCCGCAAGAAGATCATCGTGTTCTCGACGATCGCCTTCGGCGTCGGCACGCTGGTCACGGTCTTCGCGCAGGATGTCTACTGGCTGATCGCGATCCGCTTCCTCACCGGCCTCGGCCTCGGCGGCGCGATGCCGAACGCGGTGGCGCTCACTTCCGAGTTCAGCCCGCATCGTCGCCGCGCCACCATGGTGATGGCGATGTTCTGCGGGTTCTCGGTCGGCGCGGCGCTCGGCGGCCTGCTCGCCGCGGCGCTGATTCCGATGTTCGGCTGGCGCTCGATCTTCCTGATCGGCGGCATCGCCCCGCTGATCTACGCGCCCTTCCTCGCCCGGATGCTGCCGGAATCCATTCGTTTTCTGGCACTGACCGGCCGCGATGACGTGAAGCTGGGTCAGTTGCTGAACCGCGTGGCGGCGAAAGCCGAGTTTCCGCCCGGCACACGCTTCGGCGTGCATGAGCCGAAGCTCGCCGGCATTCCTGTCGTGCATCTGTTCGACCAGGGACGCACGTTGACGACGCTGCTGTTCTGGGTGGTGTTCTTCATGAGCCTGCTCGACCTCTATCTGCTGTCGAACTGGCTCCCGACCGTTCTCAACGACCTCGGCGCCTCGATTGCAATGGCCGCTGCGATCGGCGCTATGCTGCAGGTGGGAGGCGTGATCGGAACGTTCACGCTTGGAAACTTCATCGATCGCTTCTCGTTTCGCGCGCTGGCGCTCACCTATCTGATCGCATCGGTTGCGATCACGGCGATCGGCTTTTCCGGCCATTCCGTCGCCCTGGTCACGGTCGCGATCTTCTGCGCGGGCTTCTGCATCGTCGGCGGACAGATCGCGTCGAACGCCCTGGCGGCGACCTATTATCCGACGACGATGCGCTCGACCGGTGTCGGCTGGGCACTCGGTATCGGACGGGTCGGGTCAATCGTAGGCCCGCTGGTCGGCGGCGTCATGATCTCAAACCAGGTCGGCGTGCAGGCCCTGTTCACAACCGCGGCAGTCCCGGCGCTAT
>JAQGJF010000463.1 GCA_028290765.1 Tardiphaga sp. | reverse complement strand
CGCCAAGGTGCCGGTATCGCTGGCCACGGTCTACAATACATTGAACCAGCTGACCGATTCGGGCCTGCTGCGGCAGGTCAGCGTCGACGGCACCAAGACCTATTTCGACACCAACGTCACCGCGCATCATCACTATTATCTCGAAAACAACCACGAACTGGTCGATATCCCCGATCCGCATCTGGTGTTGCAGAAGATGCCGGACGTGCCGGAAGGCTACGAGATCAGCCGGATCGACATGGTGGTACGGCTTCGCAAGAAGCGCTGAGGCCTTTCGCTTCTTCAGCCTCAATCCACCTTCTCGTCGGCGTAAACGCCCCACAGCCGCTGCTGTTCGATCCAGCCATCGAAGCCGTTGCCGATGACGCGGCACCATCCCGCCGCGCAGCGCTTGACCTGCGCCACGACGCCGGCCTGCAGCCGCGCGGCAATGGCGCTTTTCGGATCCGGGCTGTCGTAGATCGATGCCAACTCGTCCTTGGTCTTCATGGTGACCACTGCGGTGCGGCGTCCCGACAGCAGCGAATGATAGACCCAGCCCTCGGCGCCCTCGGAATCGCGCACCCGGCGCCAGTTCTCATATTCGGCGGTGATTTCGACCGGCAGGCCGGAACGGGTATAGACCCAGGCCACGTCGTTGTCCTTGGTCGGACCTGCCCGGACATTGACGTGGTCGGATTTGAGACTGACGTAGCGCGGCACCGGCAGTCCGCTGGTGGAAACCGCCGCATCCTTGGCCGCGACAGCCGCATCGATCGTCGCGCTCACAACCGCGCCCATCATGAGCACCGAACACATCAAACGCCGCAACATACTCAACCCGCCCCAACTTCCACTCATCGCACTGCACCCGACGGACATTAGCGTCGGTTTCCTTCCATCCCTGGGTTCTTGTTTTGGCCCGGCCTTCTGCTAGAGAGGACCGAACGCCATGAACTCCAGGAAGCCTCCAGGGAACCCCACAAAACACCGAGATCGCGCGGCAGCGGCAGTTTCGAACAACCGGGTTAATGGGGACTGAACGACAGAGCGAACGGCAAGCAAAGCCTCGAGAGAGCAGGACATGTCGGTTAAGAAAAAACCTCTGGTCGTGGTCACACGAAAACTGCCGGACTCGATCGAGACCCGCATGCGCGAATTGTTCGACGCGCGGATCAATCTCGACGACCAGCCGATGACCCCGGAGCAGATCGCCGAAGCGGTGCGGACCGCCGACGTGCTGGTGCCGACCGTCACCGACGCAATCACCGAGGACATCCTCAAACAGGCCGACAGCAAGCTGCGGCTGATCGCCAATTTCGGCAACGGCGTCGACAATATCGACGTGATAGCGGCGCATGCCCGCGGCATCACCGTGACCAACACGCCAAAGGTTCTCACCGAAGATACCGCCGACATGACCATGGCGCTGATCCTGGCGGTGCCGCGCCGGCTGATCGAGGGCGCCTCCGTCCTGACTGATGGCAAGGACTGGCCCGGCTGGTCGCCGACCTGGATGCTCGGCCACCGGATCGGCGGCAAGCGGCTCGGCATCATCGGCATGGGCCGCATCGGCCAGGCGGTGGCGCGCCGCGCCCGCGCCTTCGGCCTGCAGATCCACTACCACAACCGCCGGCCGGTGGCGCCGCGCATCGCCGACGAACTGGGCGCGACCTATTGGGAGAGCCTCGACCAGATGCTGGCGCGGATGGACATCATCTCCGTCAACTGCCCGCATACGCCGGCGACATTCCATTTGCTGTCGGCGCGGCGGCTGAAGCTGATCCGCAAGGACGCCTATATCGTCAACACCGCGCGTGGCGAGGTGATCGACGAAGAGACCATGACCAAGCTGATCGAAACCGGCGACATCGCCGGCGCCGCGCTCGACGTGTTCGAGCACGAACCCGCGGTCAACCCGAAGCTGGTGCGGCTGGCCAGGGCAGGCAAAGTCGTGCTGCTGCCGCATATGGGCTCCGCCACCATCGAGGGCCGTGTCGAAATGGGCGAGAAGGTGATCATCAACATCAAGGCCTTCCTCGACAACCACAAGCCGCCGGACCGCGTGCTGCCGAGCATGCTGTAGGGGGAGTTGCTGCGGCATCTCTTGCTTATCCCTCCCCCTTGTGGGGAGGGTGGCCGACCGATAGGTCGGTCGGGTGGGGGTAGCCACGACAGAAGCCCTTCGTGTGGCTACCCCCACCCCGGCCTCCGCTGCGCTCGGCCGACAACGATCGAGCAAAAGCTCGATCGGACCCCACAAGGGGGAGGGATCGCAATTCGCGTCCTCGCGATTTGCCGTCTACCGCGCCTTCCGCTTCTCCTGCTTGCGCCATTCCGCGACAAACGCCACGAACGCACTCAGCGCCGGCGGCGGCTGCCGGCGACTGGGGTAATACAAAAACGGTCCCGGAAACGGCTCGCACCAGTCGTCGAGCACGCTCACCAGCGCGCCGGATTTCACGGCCTCGCGGACATAGCCTTCAAACGTCAGCCAGAAGCCGAGCCCGTCATGGACCGCCCTCAGCGCCAGACCTGGATAGGTCGCCGTCAGTGTCCCCTTCTGCGCCACCTTCACCACGCGGCCGGCCTTCTCGAATTCCCAATCCGGCATCGCACCGCTGCCGAACCGGGTGCGGACGCACGCGTGGTCGAGCAGGTCCTTCGGCTGCTTCGGCCGGCCATGCTGCGCAACATATTGCGCCGACGCCACCACCGCATAGCGTTCCGGCGGACCGAGCGAGACCGCAATCATGTCCTGCGCCAGGTGTTCGCCGTAGCGCACACCGGCATCGAAACCGGCGGCGACGATGTCGATCAGCGAGCTGTCAGCGACGATCTCCAATTCGATCCGTGGATATTGCCGCAGGAACGGCGCGACCATCGGCGCCAGCACCAGGTCGATCGCCGGCGGCGGCGCATTGATGCGCAGCCGACCCGACGGCACATCGCGCAGGCCCCGCACCTGATCGAGCGCGTCGCCGACATCATGCATCGCCGGGCCGACGCGGGCCAGCAACAGCTCGCCGGCCTCCGTCAGCGCAACGCTCCGGGTGGTGCGATTCATCAATCGGACGCCAAGCCGCTCCTCCATGTCGCGCAACCGCTGGCTCAGGCTCGACACCGACACGCGCTGCTCGAGCGCCGCCCGCCGGAAATTCCGGGTGCGGGCCACGGCGACGAACGCCTCGAGATCACGCAGGTCGAAGTCCTTCATTGTTCGATATACTGAACAGGCCATTCGTCATTGTCCAGCTTATCGTTCCAATGCGGAAGGCTCATATCGGCCCAGTGACGACGGCGCGGCCGTCCTTGAGGAGAACCATCATGGATCAACGCCAACTGGGCGCCACCGGCCCGAAAGTATCGGCCATCGGCCTGGGCTGCATGGGCATGTCGGATTTCTACGGCCCGGCCGACCGCGATGAGAGCATCGCCACTTTCCACGCCGCGCTCGATGCGGGAATGACCCTGCTCGACACCGGCGACTTCTACGGCATTGGCCACAATGAGTTGCTGATCCGCGACGCGCTCGCCGGCCGCAGCCGCGACAACATCCAGATCAGCGTCAAGTTCGGCGGGTTGCGCGATCCCGCCCGCGGCTTCACCGGCATGGATTGCCGCCCGGTCGCGGTGAAGAATTTCCTGGCCTATTCGCTGCAGCGAATAGGCGCCGATCACGTCGACATCTACCGCCCGGCGCGGCTCGACCCTTCGGTTCCGATCGAGGACACGGTCGGCGCCATCGCGGACATGGTCAAGGCCGGTTATGTCAGGCACATCGGGTTATCGGAAGTCGGCTCCGACACCATCCGCCGCGCCCACGCC
>JAQGJF010000458.1 GCA_028290765.1 Tardiphaga sp. | reverse complement strand
TCGCGGCGCCGCGATTGATGATGCCGCAACAGACTATGCGCGGCGTTTCCGCCGGATATTCGACCTTGGTCTTCCAAATCTGCTTGCCGGTCTTGACGTCAACCGCCATGGTCGCGTTGTGGCTGGTGACGTAGATGACGCCTTGATAGACCAGCGGCTGCGATTCTTCGCTGCGGTCGTCAGCGAAACTGTAATTCCAAACCGGGACGAGGTTCTTGGCGTTGTCTTTGGTGATCTGGGTCAGCGGACTGAACCGCTGCAGATTATAACCCATGCCGTAGTTGAGGACATTCGACGTATCGGTGGCACCCTTGACCAGTTGATCCGTCGTCTGAGCGCTTACACCCGTGTTCAACACAGTATTGGGTGCAAGAATAATGAAGCCAGCCGCCAGCGCGAGCCATTTCATGCTTATTCCTCCCTTGCGCGCCTATGCTGACGCTGCGTAAACAATCTTCCCGAAATCAAAAAGCGTCAATACGAAAAAACAAATGAAAGCCGACGACGGCTGCTGCTTCGGCAGCCATCGTCGGCTCAGCTATTCCGTCCGGCGAAATTGAGCGGCGCGGCGAAGCTCGCCGCAATTGAACTAATAATGTTGCATCAACGCGCGAGGCGGCTGTTCCGCATCGGTGGCTTCGGTGTGATGTTTTGCGGGGAGGCGCTGTTTGGTGGCGGGACGCTGTTTTCCGCTTCGAACACCGCCCGGCAGGAATCGCCGAGCAGGGCCGTGTTCTGCCGCAGGCAAGCGACGATCCGGTTCTCATCGGGAATCTCGGCGTTGCACAGCCGAAACACATCCGGCGTGCATGCCAATTGCTGCTCGAAGGTGCCGCGATGTTCCTGCGCCTGCGTCGGATTCGGCATGACGAAAGAAGCTGCGAGGCATAGCGCTAACCACAGGGATTTGTTTCTTTTCATTTCAAGTCTCCAGGATCGAAAGAAATCCGGCACCCGCCGCGCCGCCGCGCAATGGACAGGCCACCCATGACGGCTCGGGGAGAGGCGAGCTCGCTCGTCACCACATCAACAAAAACAGGCAATTTGATGCAATGCACATCAAGGCCTCGATCGTTGCGATAACAATGAACGGAGGTCGAATCCGGTTCCGGGAACGTGAAGGTGGCGGGCTCGTCCAGAAACGCCAAAAATTCGCCTAACTGTTGCTAAGTTTCTCGCGCTCAGCGGATCGATGTGATCTCCGCTTCACCGTTGCCGGCCCGCACCACATCGCCGACGCGTTTGCCGAACATCGATCGCGCCAGCGGTGAGACGTGCGAAATCGATCCCTTGGCGGGATCGGCCTCGTCTTCACCGACGATCCGGAACGTCTGCTCGCGGCCGTCGTCGCGAACGATGGTAACCGACGCACCGAAGCGAACCTCGTCGGTGCCCTGCGCAACGGGAACCACCCGCGCCGTGGCGTGCCTTGCACTCCAATATCGCAAGTCCCGCGCCGCGGCTGCGAGGGCCGTGCGATCCCCCAAGGCCTGCGCCTGCCCATATGCGTCTTTCGCGGCGACGAGCGCATCCTCGATCTGCGCCATGCCGGATTCGGTGACGTCATTGGCGTTTTCGGAGACCGGCCGTTCCGGTATCTCTTCGGGGGCGTCGACATCTTGTTCCTTGACGAAGGCTCTGCTCATGACTTTATCCATGGCGGTACTGGAAACGGATTCACCGCCGGGAGAGAACAAATTTTGAGCATTTGGGTTCCAGGTCGGGATGATGCGATCTGCCCGGTTCAACGGCTCGCAAAGACTGCCTGACGGTGTCGACACAACTCGGCCTTTTTTCGACCGTCACGCCCGAGCCGCAGGGGCTGATCTACCGGCCGGATTTTATCTCGCCCGCGGTCGAACGCGCGTTGATCGCACATATTGCCGCGCTGCCGCTTGCGCCGTTTCAATTCGGCGCCTTCGAAGGCAAGCGCCGTGTCGCCTCGTTCGGGTGGCGCTATGACTATACCCATCAGCGGCTGGCGCCGGCCGACGACGTTCCGGAATGGCTGAAATCCCCGATCGAAAGGATCGAGGCGGCGGAAGGATTGCCGCCGGGAACGATACGTCAGGTGCTGTGCACCGAATACGAGGCGGGTGCCGGGATCGGCTGGCATCGCGACAAGCCGCATTTCGACCAGGTGTTCGGCCTGTCGCTGCAGTCGGATTGCAAATTCCGCTTTCGCCGCAAGCGCGGCGAGAAGTGGGAGCGCTATACGCTGGAAGCCGAGGCGCGCTCGCTGTATCTGATGTCGGGTGAATCCCGGCAGGTTTGGGAGCATAGCATCCCGCCGGTGGAAGCGACGCGCTATTCGATTACGTTTCGGACCATGCGGTGAAGCTTGGGTTGTTTGCGTAGCCCGGATGAGCGATGCGACATCCGGGGTTCGGAGCTCCCGCATATCGCTCCGCTCATGCGGGCTACCAAGGAGTCGGCGAACCATGAACGACCGCTTCAAGCTAAAGCGCTTCGTCGACGCCCAGGCACAGATCTATCCGCAGGTCGTCGCGGAGCTACGCGCCGGCCGCAAGCAGAGCCACTGGATGTGGTTCATCTTTCCCCAGATCTCCGGTCTCGGGCACAGCGCCATGGCGCAGAAATATGCGATCGGGTCGCGGCAGGAAGCAGCCGCCTATCTCGCCCATGCCGTGCTCGGCCCGCGATTGCGGGAATGCACGGATCTCGTGCTCGCGGTCGAGAACCGCTCGATCCATGACATTCTCGGCTCGCCGGATGACTTGAAATTTCGGTCGTCGATGACGCTGTTCGCCGAGGTCGCGGATCACGACCTGTTCCGCCGCGCGATCGCCAGGTATTTTGCCGCGGGCTTTGATCAGGCTACCCTGAATATCCTGCGCCCGGCGACGTGAGCGGCGTTGACACGCTGTCATAAAGAAATACGGTGCGCGCAACTTCGAACAAGGTCCGCACGACCGGGCATCCACGGGTAGGAATCGTCAATCATGGCGTCGTCATCTGCGCTGCCGCGCCGTCCGCTCGGGCGGACCGGCCTTGAGGTCTCCGCCATCGGTTTCGGCACCGCGCCGCTCGGCGATCTCTACAAACATCTCGACGACAATATTGCGATCTCGGCGGTCGAGCGCGCGTTCGCGCTCGGCATCAATCTGCTCGACACCTCGCCGCTCTACGGCCACGGCCTGTCCGAGCATCGCTGCGGGGCGGCGCTGCGGCGGGTGCCGCGCGACGGGATCGTGGTCTGCACCAAGGTCGGCCGGTGGATGGATCCGCTGCGCCGGAGCGACGATGGTTCGGGTTTTGTCGGCGGCGCGCCGCACCGCGCCGTGATCGACTATTCCTACGACGGCACCATGCGTTCGATCGAGCAGTCGCTGTTGCGGCTCGGCACCGACCGGCTGGACCTGCTGCTGATCCATGACGTCGATGTCTGGACCCATGGCGCGGCGATGGAGCAGCGGTTTGCCGAGGCGATGGACGGCGCCTATGTGGCGCTCGACCGGCTGCGCGGCGAGGGCGTGATCGCCGGCATCGGGATTGGCGTCAACGAGGCCGAGATGTGCGTGCGGTTCGCGCAGGCCGGATCGTTCGACGTCATGCTGCTGGCCGGGCGTTATTCGCTGCTGGAGCAGCCGGCGCTGGAGGTGTTTCTGCCGCTGGCGCAGCAGCAGGGGATCGGCGTGATGCTGGGCGGCGTCTTCAATTCCGGGATCCTGGCGACCGGTGCGGTGGCCGGCGCCAAATATAATTATCAGGACGCGCCGCCGGATATTCTGGCCAAGGTGGCGCGGATCGAGCGCGTCTGTCAGGCCCATGGCGTCGCGCTGCCCGATGCGGCGCTGCATTTCGCCTTGGGCCATCCGGCCGTCGCCAGCGTAGTGCTGGGGGCGCAAAACCCGCAGGAGGTCGAGCGCAACGTGGCTGGTCTTTCCAGGGCGGTGTCGGCAGCGCTGTGGGCCGATCTGAAGGCCGAGCGTCTGCTCGATGCGAACGCGCCGGTGCCGGCGTGATGCGGATCGATGCGCATCATCATCTGTGGACCCTCGCGCGCGGCGATTACGGCTGGCTGACGCCGGCGCTCCAGCCGATCTATCGCGATTTCGCGCTGGCGGATATTGCGCCGCATCTCGACGCGGCGGGGATCGAGGGCACGATCCTGGTGCAGGCGGCGCCGACCGAGGCGGAGACGATGTTTCTGCTGGAGATCGCGGAAGGCGCGGAGGTGGTGCGTGGCGTCGTCGGCTGGACCGATTTCGACGCCGCGGACGGCGTGACGCGCATCGAAGCGCTGGCCGCGCGAGAGCTGCTGGTAAGTCTGCGGCCGATGGTGCAGGACATCGCCGACGACGACTGGCTGCTGCGTCCGGTCCTGGCGCCGTTGCTGCGTGCGATGGCCCGCCACCATCTGGTATTCGACGCGCTGGTGTTGCCGCGTCATC
>JAQGJF010000435.1 GCA_028290765.1 Tardiphaga sp. | reverse complement strand
GTGGTAGGCTTACAAGGGGCCGCGATCATTACCGAACCGCAATATTCCGCGGCAATATCCACGTCGTCCCGGCCAAGCGCAGCGCGAGCCGGGACCCTCAGCTGTGGATAGGATTGCGGCACCAGCCTGGCGCAACATGGACATCGGTGGTTATGGGTCCAGGCGCTCGCCGGGACGACGATGAGGGGAAACTCCTCAGTTCCCGGCCTTCAGCTTTTCCGCCGCGTGTGCTGCGAAATAAGTCAGGATGCCGTCAGCGCCGGCGCGCTTGAATGCCAACAGGCTCTCCATCATCGCCCGCTCGCCGTCGATCCAGCCATTGCCGGCGGCGGCGGCGATCATCGCGTATTCGCCGGAGACCTGGTAGGCGAAGGTCGGCATCGCGAAGGTCTCCTTGACCCGCCGCAGCACGTCGAGATAGGGCATCCCGGGCTTCACCATCACCATGTCGGCGCCCTCGGCGATGTCGAGTTCGACCTCGCGCAACGCCTCGTCGGAATTGGCGCTGTCCATCTGGTAGGTGCGCTTGTCGCCGGTCAGCGTCTTGGCCGAGCCGATGGCGTCGCGGAACGGGCCGTAAAACGCCGAGGCATATTTCGCGGCATAGGCCATGATCTGCACGTCGACGAAGCCGGCTCCGTCCAGCGCCTCGCGAATCGCGCCGACCCGGCCATCCATCATGTCCGACGGCGCGATGATGTCGCAGCCGGCCTGCGCCTGCACCAGCGCTTGGCGCACCAGCACCGCGACGGTCTCGTCGTTGAGGATCTTGCCGTTCTGGATCAGCCCGTCATGCCCGTGGCTGGTGAAGGGATCGAGCGCCACGTCGCAGAGGATTCCGAGGTCGGGAAACTCCCGCTTGATGGCGCGAACCGACTGGCACACCAGATTATCGGCATTGAGCGCTTCGGAACCGTGCTCATCGCGCAGCGAAGCCTCGGTATAGGGGAACAGGGCGATGCAGGGGATGTGCAGCTTCATCGCCCGTTCGGCGTCGTGTACCGCCTGGTCGACGCTCAGCCGTTCGACACCCGGCATCGAGGCGACCGGAATCCGCTTGTTGTCGCCGTCGACGATGAACAGCGGCCAGATCAGGTCATCCGCGGTGAGGACGTTTTCGCGCACCATGCGGCGCGCCCATTCCGCCTTGCGGTTGCGGCGCGGCCGGGTGATCAGGTCCAGCGAGGCGGCGGTGAGGGCGGTTTCCCGCCGCGTCGCGTCGCGCATCTCGATCGGACGGCCAAATTTGATCGCCATTTTACCACCACTCCCTGAAGGCAGATTGGACCTGTTCCAACTCTACCATCTGGGCAGGCTCCCGTCACCGCACCTTGACTTGGCGCAAGCATGATTGATTTTGCCGTGCCGGCGGTTCATGACTCTGATTGAAAAGGACATATTCCCCCCGTGAGCATCAATCCGCATGTCTGAAATGCCATCCCGCGACCAGACGCCGCGAGACAACGCCATGTCGGTGGCGGCGATCTCACAGGAGAGGCCGGAGACCGACGAAAACGTCTGGACCCGGCGGCTGGTGATTTTCCTGCGGGTGATGGCCATCCTGTCGGTGGCCAAGGGGCTTTATCACTGGGCCCAGGTCACGGGCTTCGTCGGCGGCGAGGACGATGCCTTCGAAAACCAGCCGATGGCCTGGCAGACCGCGACCGTCTATTTCGCGGTGATCGAACTGGTTGCCGCGGTCGGCCTGTGGCTGGCGACGCCCTGGGGCGCGGTGGTGTGGCTGACCACCGTGGTCTCGATGGCGGTGATCGAACTGATGTTTCCCGCGATCTATGGCGGCAGCCTGGTCATCGTCGGCGTCGAGGCGCTGCTCTTGACGGCCTATCTCGCGCTGGCCTGGATGGCCGCGCGCGAACGGCCGCCATAGGATTCAAGGATCGGTCGAGGCCTCACAGAAGGCCCGAGGAAAAAGAGAAGAACACCGGAAACACAGGGGAGGGCGTTTTGAACCAGCTTCATTCCGGCGGCACCGCCGGCAGCCTGGTCGTCAATGCGGTGGCGCGGTTCGGCGACCGGCCGGCAATCGCCGACGGCACCATTCGCTGGAGCTACCGCGAATTCGGCGATGCGGTCGGACGCTTCATCACCCTGTTCCGTTCCATCGGCCTCCGTAAGGGCGATGCGGTCTCGATCCTGTCCGGCAACCGGGCCGAATCCTGGGCGGCGATTGCGGCGGCGATGGTGATGGGCCTGCGTTACACGCCGCTGCATCCGATGGCCGCCGAGGACGACCACGCCTTCATTATCGAGGACGCCGAGATCGACGCGTTGATCGTCGAGGCCGGCAAATTCGCGCCGCGCGGCCTGGCGATCCGGGCCCGGGTGCCGGCGCTCAAGCACCTGTTGTCGTTCGGCGCGGTTGAGGGCGCGCGCGATCTGCTGGCCGAGTTTTCCGGCGCGGCGCCGGCGCCGCTGGTCGATGAGAGCGACAGCGAAGCGATCGCCTGGCTGGCCTATACCGGCGGCACCACCGGCCGTTCCAAGGGCGTTATGATCCCGCACCGCGCGCTGATCACCATGACGGTGCTGCTGTATGCGGATTGGGACTGGCCCGCCGAGATCCGCTTTCTGGCCGCGACCCCGATCAGCCATGCCGCCGGCGTGACGCTGTATCCGATCCTGCTGCGCGGCGGTTTCGTTCGCCTGGTGCAGGGCTTCGAGACCGAGGCCTATTGCCGGGTGATCGAGCAGGAGAAAATCACCGCGGTGTTCCTGGTGCCGACGCTGATCTATGCGCTGATCGACGCGAAGGATATCCGCGCGCGCTTCGATCTCAGCTCGCTCGACATGATCGTCTATGGCGCGGCGCCGATGTCGCCGGACCGGCTGCGCGAGGGGATCCGGATCTTCGGCAATGTGTTCGTGCAGCTCTACGGCCAGACCGAAGCGCCGCAATGCATCACCACCATGCGCAAGACCGACCATGACGACAGCAAACCGGGCCGGCTCGGCTCCTGCGGCCGGCCCAATCCGCTGGTCGATGTCAGGCTGTTCGACGCCGAGATGCGCGAAGTCGGGGCAGGGGGGCCCGGTGAAATCTGCGTGCGCGGCACGCTGGTGATGAACGGCTACTGGAAGCGGCCGGAAGCCACGGCGGAAGCGTTTCGCGGGGGCTGGCTGCATACCGGCGACGTCGCGGTGCAAGACGCCGAGGGCTATCTCTATATCGTCGACCGCACCAAGGACATGATCATCTCGGGCGGCTTCAACATCTATCCGCGCGAGGTCGAGGATGCCTTGATGGCGCATGACGCGGTGGCCTCCGCCGCCGTGATCGGCATTCCCGACGACAAATGGGGCGAGGCGGTGAAGGCCTTCGTGGTGCTGAAGCCCGGCGCCAACCACGCAGCGGGATTACAGGCGCAAGAACTTCGGGCGCAAGAACTTCAGGCACATGTTAAGGACCGGCGCGGCGCACCGTGGTCGCCGAAATCGATCGACTTCGTCGACGCCATTCCAGTTACCGGATTGGGTAAAATCGACCGCAAGGCGCTGCGTGCGCCGTATTGGGAAGGCCGCAGTCGCGGCGTCGCGTAAAATTGTCGGGAAATTTTCCGCTTTTTTCGCGGTAATAATTGAGTCACCCTAACGCGGCGGTCATCACTGTTACGCGAGTGTTTCGAATTCGCACCCGTGGGTTCACGGGGCTGTTTTGAAATGCGACACCTGATCCAGACGAAGCGTGAACAGGGCGGCTTTTTCGTCAATGAAGGGTTGAAAGAAGCCCTTTATTAGCGGGCTTAATCGGTGATTCACTGTCTAAAATTCATGATCTCTTTATTGTCTTATTTAAGCTGTACTTCAACCGTGCCGCTTAAGTTGACCCTATCAGGCGGGACACAAGTTTCGTCGAATAAGTCGATAAAACGACAACAGGGGAAGTGTCA
>JAQGJF010000403.1 GCA_028290765.1 Tardiphaga sp. | reverse complement strand
CGTGATCCGCGCCATGGCGCGCGCTTCGTTTTCAAGCTGCGCTTCGAGCGTCTCGTTCGCGCTCGCGATCAGCAGATTCTTCAACTCGCCGAAGGCGAGTGTCGGGCCCTGGGCGAGGCGCGCCGCCAGCTTCCATGCCTCGTCGGCAAGTGCTTCCGGAGCGACCACGCGATTGATCAGTCCGCAGTCGACAGCCTCTTGCGCCGTCAGATTCTCGTTCAGCATAAGGAACTGCGTCGCCCGCCGCGAGCCCATGCGCCGCGGCAGAAAATACGAACCGCCGCTGTCACTGATGATCCCGATTGCCGAAAATGCCGCGTAGAACTTCGCCTCCGGCGCGGCCAGCACGAAATCGGCCCCCGCGAGCAGCGCGACCGCGCCGCCGGCGGCCAGCGCGTGCACGGCGACCACCACCGGGGCATTCATGCGCGCAAAGCGGGAGATGGCCATGTGCAAATCGGCGGTCGCGGCCGACACGAAATGGGCCAGTTCAGCGCGGTCCTTGGCGAGCGCGTTTAAATCTCCGCCGACGCTGAAAAATCGCCCCCTTGCATCGATCAGGACCGATCTAACCTCCGGATTGATCGAGCATTCCGTCGCAAGCTCGTTGAGCTGCTCGGAAAAATGACGGTCCAGCGGATTGCCGCGGTCGGCCTGATCCAGGGTAATGTGCGCAACGGAGTCTTTGATCTCGAAGGCAAATGCAGTCAGCTTCATCGACGTCGGCATGGCCATCATTCTCTCCCTTACGGCAACGGCTTGATTGCCGTCTTTTTTGCTCACGTCTTCGCGCGCCACTATTTTCGAAAACGCCGACCCGGCGGCAGGGCGCCGTCTCATTTCATAAGCTACATTACCATATTGTCGCGTACTACGTCCAGCGCTCTGTCGGCGGCGGTAAAATCTGCGTGGACTGGGATTATCGGGCTTATTTAGCGGCTTAAACCTGGCTCGCGGGCTGGTCCGTTGCCCACGTCAATTTGATGTGCTAGTTTATCAATAAATCAAGCGACCGCACGCCGACGCCGCCAAATGCCTGATCGAGACGGCTTCGCCGGCCGCTAACCGAGGAAACGAACTTGCCATGGGCCTGAAGACGGCAGACCAGCCATGATCGAAGCAGCGGGCCATCGGCAGGACTGGCGCGGCGCGGCGAATTCCGGTGACAGGATGACCGCCAATGACACCGGAAGCGACCGCGCATTCGAGGACGCCGGTGCCTTGCGGTCCAGGCTCGGCGCTTATCTCAGCGCCCAGGCGGAATCGACGGTCGTCGTTGAAAGCCTCACGAAATTTCCGGCCGGCTTTTCCTGGATCACCTATGGCGTGCGCCTCAGCGGCTATCCCCCGGCCCGGGACATCATCCTTCGGATTGGGCCTCCTTACGGACTTTTTGCGCCCTATAGCGCGATGCCCGAATTCCAGTCGCTCAGCGCACTGGCAGCAAGTGCGGTGCCAGTGCCGCGGGCGTTCGCCGCAAGCGACGACCCATCCATTCTCGGCGCGCCGTTCTTTCTCTGCGAACGTGTCGACGGCGATACGCCGTTGCCATGGGGCGGCCAGCAAAACGCCGTGCTGGACGGCGCCCGCCGCGAAACGCTCGCGCAGGATTTCATCGATGCGCTCGCGGCGCTCCATCATTTCGACTGGCGCGCAACGCCGCTCGCCGATTGGGGAAGCGGCCTCACCACCGACAATGTGGCCGATCGCCAGATCGATTTCTGGTGGGAGCGGTTTCAGCGCTGGACGCTGCGGCCGCATCCGATGGCGCATCGCGCCTTCGCCTGGCTGCGCCAGAACCAGCCCAGGGCGCCTCGCGTCGCGATCGTTCACGGCGATTACCGGCTGGGCAATTTTCTCGAGCGTGACGATCGGATCACGGCGATCCTCGACTGGGAACTGGTGCATCTGGGCGATCCCATCGAGGATCTGGGCTGGGCCTTCCTGCCGCAATACCGCGGCGGAACGGGGCTGGTCTGCGGCCTGGCGAGCGAAGAGGCATTTCTGGCGCGATACGAAGAACGCACCGGCATTCGCGTCGATCGGGCGGCGCTGAATTTCTACATCGTGTTTTCGCTGTTGAAGCTTGCGCTGACCCACATGGCCGCGGCCCGATGTTTTGAAGACGGCCTCTTCAACGACATGCGCATGCCGGCGATGGCCACGCAGATCGCGCCGGTGTTCCGGCAGATCGCCAAGGCTCTGGAGCGCGCCAGATGAACAATTCCCTCCCGCGCCTGATCGACGGCATGATCGCTACGCTGCGGCGTGAAGTCATCCCACATGTCGAGGGCGATTTTGCGCGCGGTCAGGCCTTTGGCCTGATCTATATGTTAAACAGCATCCGTCTGCGCGCCTCCTGGTCCAACGCGTTCCTGCTCGAACAGGTCAGCGCGCTGGAGGAAGTCAGCCGGGAGCTCGAGGGTACGGTGGCCGATTTGCCGGGGGCACCCGTGCCTGCAATC
Organism: Tardiphaga sp.; assembly: GCA_028290765.1. Next base: position 655 of record JAQGJF010000403.1, on the reverse strand, counting down.
CGCACGCCGGCGGATCTTCCCAGTGCCACGGCGCTCGAGACCATGCGCGATCAGGGCGACGCGCGGCTATGCGAGCTGATCGACTGGCTGGCAAGCCGACGTGACGCCCTCTCGCCGGCCGCCGTCGCACACGCAGATGCCATCATCGAGCGCTATCTCAATCGGCAGCTGAAGTGGGAGCTGACGACCAGCGCAAAACCGATGTTCGACGAAATTTCCCGTGGATCCGAAAAGGGCGCCTGACAGGGCGGAGATAGATGCTTTCCGAACAAGACGATTTCATCGGCCATCAACTGCCGACCACGTTCGACCATGTCATGAGCAGCGACCCGAGCTGGATGGAGCGGCTCTGGTACACTGGGCACCCGAAGCCGGCCGGCAACATGATCTTCGACATTGGGCTCGGCTGGCACCCCAACCGGAATGTCATGGACGGATTTGCCGGCGTCACGGTCGACGGAAAACAATACAATTTCCGCGCCTCGCGTCGCCTTCGCCCCAATCCATTGACAACCGCCATCGGGCCGCTGCGCATCGAAATTCTGCAAGGCCTGCGTCGCCATCGGCTGGTACTGGAGACCAATGACTCCGGCCTGTCCTTCGATCTCGAATTCGTCGCGTCGTTGAACCCACACGAGGAAGATGAGCATTTTCG
>JAQGJF010000376.1 GCA_028290765.1 Tardiphaga sp. | reverse complement strand
TGTCATCAAAGGCCTGATCGATGCCTATCAGGCCAGGCTGAAGGCCGGCACTACCTCGGAAAAAATCGCCGCCGATCTCGCGGCAAGCGAGATCGCGGCGCAAACGGCCGAGGCCCAGGCCATCACGCAATATCGCGTGGCCGAAATCGGTCACCCCTTCGAGCCCGACAAGCTGATGGGATATTTCGTCGCGATCTATTTCGGCAAGCTCCTGATCTGGGACAAGGTGCTGGGGCTCGGCACGACGGACGGACTGCAGGGCTTTGCGGCAGTCACCGCGAACCTGGTGGTGAGCTTCTACTTCGTCAAGCGCGGCTTCGAGAACGTCGCACGTATCATCAAACGTTGAGGAGTGCCGGCATGGTCATCGACTACAGCATCACGATCGGCAATCTCGTGGAGATCGCCTCCATCATCGGCGGCGGCCTCATGGTCGTGATCACGCTGCGCGGCGACGTCGCCAACATGAAAGCCGAGGTCGGCGGCATCCAGCAGGAGATCAAGAAAATCGGCGACGTGCTGATCACCCAGGCCGACCAGAACCGGCGCATCCTGCATCTCGAAGAAGATTTTCGCGAGCTGCGCCACGGCCATGGATTTATCCCGACGCGCAACAGTCCGGGCATCGACCGGGAACATCCGTAATCTCACGATCTGATGGGTTAAGGATTCGTTAACCATCCCGAGGCAGGGTTGGGCATGCGGCGGAACCGGAGACTTTGAGCCGGCAGCCGCATGAAAAGCCGCTTGGTGTCACGCCCAGGCGGCTTTTTTCATGGTTTGACCGGCTGCGCGGGTTGTCACCGGCCGAGACCTGCCGCATTAAGGAACCGTTAACCTTCTTGTTGTCCCCTGATGTCGGGCTTGGTGGGCATTGTGAAGTGGAGTAGCGCAATGGGACGCATGTCGTCGCACGCCCCGATTTCCAGCGCATCGCGCCGCCGTCTCGCGCGGTGGCTGGTTGGCTCGCCGATCCGGGAGGTCGAGCGGGATCTGGTTCTGGAAACATTGGCCAATACCAGCGGGAATCGAACCGAAACCGCACGCCTGCTTGGTGTGTCGATCCGAACGTTACGCAACCGGATCACCGAATATGCCGCCGATGGCATCGAGGTCCCTCGCCACGAAACGCACTCCGCGCCTTGACCTGGCCGGTCAGGAAGGAGCGGCTCGGGTCTAGGATGGGTCACGGCTCGATGGCGCGAATCGTTTTTGCGCTGCCACATCGCGCACCGGCAGCTCGGCTGGCCTTTGAGCCGGCTGAGCGCCCGCCCAACGCGATTTAGTTCCTGACGGATGGAACCGGCCATCGGCGCCACCATTATCCTGACAGCCACTCAGGAGGCGATCATGTCGCACTGGCGAGATAGTACGTTTCGGGCCGACATCATGCGCGGCACCGGCGAGGACGAGGCGGTCTATGCCGCCGGCTGGACCATCAGCGGCCTGGCCACGCTGGGCACGATCCTCGCGGTGTGGATTTTCGCGTTTTAAGTCCGCGTCCGGCATCCTCCACGAAAGAACGCACGAGCCGACGTCGCGCGATCTGTTTGATCGGCCTCTCTTTTGAATGATTAGTTTTACGCCTCGATGAATCGAGCCCGCGCCGCCGCCGCAGATGTTTCGATCGCAGCCCGTCCGTGGCTCTTCCCCCTGCAATTCTCCCAGACCAGACATCACAGTCTCGCCCCGCGCTTGACGGAATGGCCGCGTATCCCCTATCTGCCAATGAACGCTGTTCGCTGCCCGCCCGATCAAATCGGCATTCAGAAGGAAACGATGTGGCCTCCGTCCGGAAGAAAGTTGCCCTGCGCGGCGACAGGGATGCCCGGGCGCCCCGTCCTCGCGTCGACGGCAACGTCACGGAGACCACCTATCGGCGACTGCACGATCTGATCGAATCCCGGCAGCTGCCTCCCGGCGAAGTCATCGAGGAGCGCCGCCTCGCGCTGCGCCTGAAAGTCTCGCGGACGCCGCTGCGCGCCGGCATCAGCCGGTTGCTCGGCGAAGGCAGGCTCGAGCAGTTGTCCAACGGCTCGGTGGTGGTTCGCAACATCGGCATGGCCGAGTTGCTCGAACTCATTCATCTGCGCCTGCTGCTGGAAAGCGAGGCCGCCGCGATTGCCGCGACCCGCATCGCCATCGAGCTGCTGCGGCCGATCAAATCCAGGCTCGAAGACATCATGGCGACCGCCGAAATCAGCAAGACCCTGCACTGGACCCTGGATGACGAAATCCACGACCAGATCGCCCGGCATTGCGGCAACAAGTCGCTCGAACGGCTGATCGGCGAGACCCGGCAAAAAATCCGGATGTGCAACGTGGAACGGCGGCCGGAGCGGCTGCTGCCGGCTTGCCGCGAACATCTCGCCATCGTGGAAGCCATCATCAACCGCGACTCCGCCGCCGCGCGCCATGCCATGGTCCAGCATCTGACCAATGTCCGTCAGGGCATGCTGGAAGGGTTCGGGATTTTCCTTCCCGAGAGTCACGGCTGAGGCCGCAATAATCCTCAACCTGCCTGAATTACGCGCGCCAAACGTCCAAATTTAGCGCAGCGGCCCCTATGTCGGCGCTTGACGCGGGGGCGTCGGCGCGCTCCATTGGTATACCATTGGAATATCGGTCGCTGGCGGCGGCCTGGAGCATGGCGATCAGTTGATGTCGGTGACCGAACTCCCCTCCACCACGGTTCAGCTCGAACCGCTGGCACCCGAGCCCTTTGCGCAGTTCGGCGATGTCGCGACGCGGCCGACCAATCTGCGCCGCCGCTATCTCCCGACCTCGCTCGATGTCGCCGACGATGCCAAAACCGTATCGCTCTGGATCAGCAGCGCCGCGGCGACCGGAATCCTGCCGCTGCAGGTGACCGCGCTCGAGCGGCATCCTTTTTCCGCCCAGACCTTCGTTCCGCTCGACGCCGGCCGGTATCTGGTGATCGTCTGCGAAGCCGGTCCCGACGGACAACCGGACCTCAAGACGCTGCGGGCGTTCCTCGCCGACGGCCGGCAGAGCGTGACATTCGCCCGCAATGTCTGGCACCATTCGATGACGGTCCTCGACGCCGGCATGGAGTTTGCTGTTGCCATGGGCATGACCGGACGCGGGGATGACGATGTGTTCCAGGACCTCGGCGCCGCCGTGACCATCGTCGCGCCGCAGGACACGCCGCGGGGATCGCAGCCATGACCTCGGACGATCATCTCAAGCGCGATTTCGTCGGCTACGGCCGCACTCCGCCGGATCCGAAATGGCCGGGCAACGCCCGGATCGCGCTCAACATCTGCATCAATTACGAAGAGGGCTCCGAGCCGTCGTTTCCGGACGGCGACGGTTTCAGCGAAGCCGGCTTGACCGAGGGTGGCGCCGGCGGCTTCGAGGGACGCGACCTCGCCGCCGAGTCGATGTTCGAATATGGCAGCCGGATCGGCTTCTGGCGCATTCTGCGCCTGCTCGCCGAACGCGACATGACGGCGACCGTCATGGGCTGCGCGCTGGCGCTGGAGCGCAACAGCGAGGCCTGCGCCGCGATCAAGGAGCTCGCATACGACGTCTGCGCCCATGGCTGGCGCTGGGAACGGCACCAGTTGCTCAGCGAAGCCGACGAGCGCGAACGCATCCGCAAGACCATCGATAGCCTCACACGCAGCGTCGGCGAGCGCCCGCTGGGCTGGTATTGCCGCTATGGGCCGAGCGTCAACACGCGGCGGCTGGTGGTCGAGGAAGGCGGCT
>JAQGJF010000369.1 GCA_028290765.1 Tardiphaga sp. | reverse complement strand
GGATGCTCGTCGACGGTGCCGGGAATGTTGGGCTGATCCGCCACTTTCAACAGATCCTCGAGCGAGAGCGCGAGCAGGCGCGACCGGGTTCGCGCCAGGAAATTGGCGACCGAATAGAGATTGTCGCTGTCGATATCGTGGCGCCGCAGCGCCTCTCCCAGCATCGCGATGGCGTGCCGGCGCGAATCGTCGGTTTCGCCGGGGTCGATGCCGAGCGATCGCTTCACTTCCAGGTCGCTGCAGGTTCGCCATCCGGCAAAGGTCGGCAGGTCGTGGGTGTTGAAAGTGACCAGCGCATCCGACGAATAGTGATCGATGCCGTGGAACGAGCCGACGTGATAGTCGCGCTCGAACATCATCACCAGATACGACCAGATCCCCCACCCCGCGAGCGTCTCGCGAAACCGTTCGGGGACGGTGCCAAGGTCCTCGCCGATCACCACGCAGCGATGGGCGACGCTCTCCTGCGCGGTCACCGCGAGCAGGGCTTCGAACGGCATCTGCACATAGGCGCCGTTGTCGGCGGCAAAACCGTGCGGCACCAGATAAAGCCGCTTGAGGCCGAGCACATGGTCGAGCCGGATCGCGCCGGCATGGCGCATCGAGGCTTTCAGCATGTCGCGGAACGGCTCGAACGACTTCACTTCGAGGCCGGCGGCGTTGAAGCCGGCGAGACCCCAGTTCTGGCCGGCGGTGTTCAGCGCATCCGGCGGCGCGCCGACGGCGAGGTGGCGGGAAATCGCCACCTGCTCCTTCCTGGCGTCGAAGCCGTCGGACTGAACCCCGACCCAAACGTCGAGTTAGAGACCGACCTACATTCCCAGCCTCGCCGCGACGTCGCGGCAGGACTGCAGCTGTTGATCGGCGCACCACTGAACGAATTTGACGAATTCGATCTCGGCCGCATCGGGTCCGGCGTGAAGCTCGGCGCTGCGGGCGTTGTCCGGCTGCTGCCATTCCGCCGGCCATTCCCACCACGGTTGCCTGAATCGATGCCGCAGCACCTCGAAACAGGCAAAGTGCGACAGCATGGTGCCACGCTCGGCGCGGAATTTCGCGAAGGCCGCAACCCGCTCCGGCCTGCCCTTGGCCTTGAAGGTTTCAAACGCCGCCCGCAGCGCGCGCCATTTCAGTTTGGCAACCGCGGCATAGTCGACCACGTCGCTCCGTCGCAGCCGCGACAGACTGTCATCATCGCCGGCTAGACTGTCGGCTGAAAATTCCGGCAGCCTCTCGACGTCGATATAGAGCGCGTTGAGAAACAGCCGGCTGTTGGGCGAATAGGGACTGCAATCGGACGGGCGATCATCGAACAGTACATGCAACGGATTGAGACCGATGCCGCCGGCCCCGAGCCCGGCCGCCAGTTCGATCAGTCGTTCGAGATCGGTGAAGTCGCCCATGCCCCAGTTGCGCGCCGAACGCACGCTGTAGAGCTGCACCGCCAGGATCCACGACCGGTCGAAATCGCCGCGGAATGCCCGTGCCGGCGCCACCAGAAACGGCACTTGTTCGCTGAGCTGCGCGGCATCGGTCAGATGCAGCCGGTACGTGCCGGCGGACAGATCCGAGGGCCACTCGACGGTTCGCTCGTGGGCGGTGTCCTCGGCGACCACCGCCGGCCCAAAGGTGATCTTCCAGCGCAGGGGAAATGTGGTGACCTGCGTGAACTCGGATCGCGTCGGCTGGCCCACACGGGTCACCACCGGCCGCTCGAGAAACCGGTGCGGCGCCCGGACCGGCATGGCATCGATGATGATCTGCAGCGCCGCCGCCTCGGTGACGTGGCGGTGGCCCTGGCCATCGTAAAATTCGGTCTGGATTCCGAGTTCGGCGGCTTTGGTGAAAAGGTCCATCGGGCACGCTGCTTGCACGCAACGGCTTAATGCGTCGCGAAAATGTCAAATTGGGGAAGACGACAGTCGGTTTCAACTCGGTATTGTAGGACCGGTTCCGATGGGAACCAAATGGCTGTTGAAAGGCTTGGTTAGATGTCCGGACCGTCTCTTTTCCCCAACCTGAAATGGGACGAAATTCCTATGTCGATGGCATCACCGTGAACAAACCCACCCAGATTATTGAGGACGCCGCCACCGGCGGTGCCTTCCTCATCGAAAATATCTACCCGTTGATCGATGGCGGCCGGTTTCCGGTCAAGCGCATCGTCGGCGAACCCATCGAGGTCTGGGCGGATATCTACCGCGACGGCCACGAGGTGATCGCCGCGGCGTTGGTCTGGCGCCGCGAGGAAGACCGCGACTGGCACCGCGTCCCGATGACGCACGACGTCAACGACCGCTGGGGCGGCTCGTTCAGCCCCGACGCCATAGGGCGCTACGTCTATGCCATCGAGGCCTGGACCGACGATTTCGCTACCTGGCGGCATGGCTTCGAGCTAAAGCAGAAGGCCGGCCAGGACATCACCCTCGACGCGCTGGAAGGCGCCGGCATGCTGACCAAGGCCCAGGACGTCGGGCCGGCCGCGGCCGCGGTGATCGTGCGCCAGTGCGAAGAATATCTCCAGACCGGCGAGGCGGCGCCGCTGCTCAGTCCTGAACTGAAGGACGCCATGGCCGAGAGCCAGTGGCGGCCGGATCTGACCCGTTCGCAGCTGTTGCCGCTGATGGTGGATCGCCCCCTGGCACGCAATGGCGCCTGGTACGAAATGGTACCGCGCAGCCAGAGCACGACCCCGGGCCAGCATGGCAAGTTCAAGGACTGTATCGCGCGGCTGCCGGACATCGCCGCGATGGGATTCGACGTGGTGTATTTCCCCCCGATCCATCCGATCGGGCACAGCAATCGCAAGGGCCGCAACAACGCGATCAATGCCGAGCCCGGCGATCCCGGCAGCCCCTACGCCATCGGCGCCGAGCAAGGCGGCCACGATGCGGTGCATCCGGAATTGGGCACGTTGGATGATTTCCGCAGCTTCGTCGCGACCTGCAGGCGGCTCGATATGGAAGTCGCGCTCGACTTCGCCGTTCAATGTTCGCCCGATCATCCTTGGCTCAAGCAGCATCCGCAATGGTTCAGGCGACGGCCGGACGGATCGATGCGTTATGCAGAAAATCCACCCAAGAAGTA
>JAQGJF010000292.1 GCA_028290765.1 Tardiphaga sp. | reverse complement strand
CCGCGGCGGTCCGCCCGACCAGGCCCGGCACCGGCGCCCCGTCCGGCCGCCCGACCCAGACCCCGATGGTCATCCGGCCATCGAACCCGACCGACCAGGCATCGCGATAGCCGTAGCTGGTGCCGGTCTTGAAGGCGATCCGGTTGTGCGCGGCGTTTTCCGGTGGCGGGGTGCCGATCAGCACATTGCCGACCTGCCACGCCGCGACCTGATCCATCAGCCGCAACGGGTCGCGCGCATCGTCCTTGTCCCGCATGATTTCGCGGAGCGGCCGCGTGGTGCCGAGCCGGGCGATGCCGGAATAGAGCTGAACGAGGTCCTGCAAGGTGACGCCGACCCCGCCGAGCCCCATCGCCAGCCCCGGCGCTTCGTCCTTCGGCAGCACCAGGCTCGCGCCGGCCTGCTTCAATCGCGACGACAATCGGCTGGCGCCGACGCGGTCGAGCAGCGCGATCGCCGGCACGTTCAGGGACAATTGCAGCGCGCGGCGCACCGGCACCGTGCCCTGGAAGGTCATGTCGAAATTCTCCGGCGCATAGCTGCCGAACCGGATCGGCCGGTCGTCGATCAGGCTGTCCGGGTGCACAAAACCGTCTTCGAAAGCAAGGCCGTAGATGAACGGTTTGAGCGTCGAACCGGGCGAGCGGACGGCGCGGGTCATGTCGACCTGTCCGGCGCGCCGGTCGTCGAAATAATCCGGCGAGCCGACACGGGCGATCACGTCGCCGCTGTCATTGTCGACCGCGACGATGCCAATCGACAAATTCGGCCCTAGCGCCGAGGCGCGGTCGCGGGCCAGCGCTTCCAGCGCGCGCTGAATGCCGGATTCCAGAGTCAGCCGGATCACCGGCGCGTCCTTCACCAGGGATGTAGCCTGATCGGCGGAATGCGGCGCCAGGATCGGCAATGGTTTGCGCAGCCGCGGCACCGGCACGGCCTTGGCCAGATTGGCATCTTCCGCCGAGACGCGACCTTCGTGGACAATCCGTTCCAGCACCCGGTCGCGCGCGGCGCGGGCATGGGCGGGGTGGCGATCCAGCCGGCGGGTTTCCGGCGACTGCGGCAGCGCCACCAGCAACGCCGATTCCGCCAGCGAGAGCCGTTTCGGCTCCTTGCCGAAATAGCCCAGCGACGCGGCGCGTATGCCTTCCAGATTGCCGCCGAACGGCGCCAGCGCCAGATAAAGATCGAGGATCTGGTCCTTGCTCAGCTGTCGTTCGATCTCAAGCGCACGCACCGCCTGGCGCAGTTTGGCTCCGATCGAACGCTGCTGCCGCGGCTCGATCAGCCGCGCCAACTGCATGGTGATGGTGGAGCCGCCGGAAACGATGTGCCCCTCGGTGACCAATTGGAATGCGGCGCGGCCCAGCGCCAGCGGATCAACGCCCCGATGCGAACGAAAGCGCCGGTCTTCATAGGCCAGCAGCAGATCGAGATAGGTTGGATCGACACTGGTTCTGGCATTGACCGGCAGCCGCCAGCGGCCGTCGGTCATCGCATAGGCGCGCAGCAATTTGCCGTTGCGATCGACCACCGTGGTCGAGACCTGGCGTGCCTGCGCCAGCGGCAACGGGCCGAGCGAAATCACCCAGGCCGCAAACGCTCCCGCCAGCGTCACACTGACGATGGCGGTTGCCGCCGCTGCCAGTTTGAGCCGCCGCCAGCGGCGCGCAGGCGCCGCCGGGGTTATGGCAAGCGTCTCGTTCATTTTGCCGCGCGCACCTCAATGGTGCCGGTGCCGGTACGGCCATAGCGCGAGGGATTGTACATGTCCTCGACATAGGCCTGCGGCAGCACGTATTTGCCGGGCGACACCGCGCGGACCACATAGGCCACGGTGAACACCGACTTGTCGTCACTGGCGCGCTCGATCGCGGCCGTGAAGCGGTCGTCGCGGAATTCGGTATTTTCCGGATCCTCGCCATCCTCGATCCAATCGAGCGTGCCGGTGTCGCCGGACGATACCAGATGCGGATTGTCGATCTCGAAACCGGCCGGCAGATAATCGGCCACGATGATGTGACCGTATTCCGGCTTGGCTTCGGTGACCTTCAGCACCACCGCGAAGCGGTCGTTCTGCTTGGCCTTGGTCGGATCGGCCGGCTTGCCGTCGAGCGTGAAGTAATTGCGCTCGATCTTGAAGCCGTTGGAGGCCGCGGGCTCCGGCGTGATCGGCGCACCCGTGACCGAGACCACCGCCTGCACCGGCGTATCCCCGGTATTGGTGATCTTGATCGGCTTGCCCGCCATCTCCGAAGCCTTGTAGCTGCGATAGAGCGCGGTCTTGACCGGCGTGCCGTCGATTTCGAGCGTCAGCTTGCCGGCGTCCTTGGCCAGCGCGCGCGACGCCAGCACCAGCCAGGCGTTTTCCTGGGTCGAGGTGTAGGGCGTCAGCCCCCGCGCCGCTTCGACGCGCTGGACCGCCGAGATCAAGGTCGCCTGCGGCGCATTGCCTTCGCTGGCGAGCGAGACCAGGGCCGCGGCGTCACGCAACGCCGAGCCGTAGTCAACGCGGCCGAACTCCAGCACCGGTTTTGGCGCGAGACTCTCAGCCGCCGCCGCATAGACACGCTCGGCGCGGGAACGGTCGCCGACCAGCGCCAATGCCGCAGCCAGCTGGGCTTTTGCGATCGGCGTCGCCAGATTGCCGAGCTTGGTGTCGGCGAGATAGCGCAGGTCGCCGATCGGCGCCGTGCCGTTCTTGGCCAGGACGTAGAGGCCATAGGCCAAATCGCGGCCGCCGTCCTTTTCGGGCTCGTCGGCATTGACGACGGAGTTTCGAACCCGGTCGAGCGCGCTTCGAAACAGCACGTCCGGCACCGCAAATCCCTTTTCGCGGGCGCGGGTCAGGAAGTCGGTCACATAGGCATCGAGCCAGGCGTCGTCGCCGCCCGCCGAATACAGCCCGAACGAGCCGTTGGAGCCCTGCCGCGCCAGCAGCCGGTCGATGGCGTCCTTGATGCGCTGGTCGACCGCGGTATCCATCGCCAGATGCGCGCCGGCCGCCTGATCGTTGACATAGAGCAGCGGCATCGCGCTGCTGGTGATCTGTTCGGAGCTGCAATAAGGATAGCGATCTTGC
>JAQGJF010000290.1 GCA_028290765.1 Tardiphaga sp. | reverse complement strand
GGTGATCTATTCGCGCGAAGGCGACATGACCATGGACTTCTCGCGTCCGCTGACGTTCCAGAAGATCAAGGCCGGTCTCGACGGCGACGGCAAGCTGGTCGCGTTGAACCATGACGTGGTGAGTGCGTGGCCGACCAAGCGTTGGGGCATCCCGGATTTCCTGTCGCCTTCGGTCGACAAGAAGGGCGCGCTCGATGCCTTAACGGTGAATGGAGCGGATTTCTTCTATTCCGTTCCCAACCACAACGTCCGCGCCATTCTCAACGAGATGGCGCAGCAAGCGACGCCGTCCGGACAGTTGCGTTCGGTGGCGCCAGGCTGGACCTTCTGGGCCGTCGAAAGCATGATCGACGAACTCGCCCATGCCGCCGGCAAGGACCCAGCGCAATACCGCATCAGCATGCTGGACGGCGCCGGCGACAACGCCGGCGGCGCGCAGCGCCTGCGCAACACCTTGCTCGCCGCCATGGGGCTCGCCGGTTACGGCACCAAGTCGCTTCCCAAGGGCGAAGGCATGGGCGTCGCCTGCGTTTCGTCGCAGGAACGGGCCACTGCAAGCTGGACCGCCTGCGTGGCCCATGTCGCGGTGGCGCCGAGCGGCGAGGTCAAGGTGAAGAAGCTCACCGTGGCCACCGATGTCGGTACCCAGGTGCACCCCGACAACATCCGCGCCCAGGTCGAGGGCGCGGCGCTGTGGGGACTGTCGCTGGCGATGTACGAGAAGGCGACGTTGAAGGATGGCGGTATCGAACAGACCAACTTCGATACCTACACGCCGCTGCGGATGAGCCAGATGCCGGAAGTCGCCGTCAGCGTCATCGCCAACGGCGAAAAGCCGACCGGCGTCGGCGAACCGGCGGTGACGGTGGTCGCCCCCGCGCTCGCCAATGCCATCTTCAACGCGGTCGGCGCTCGCGTTCGCGCGCTGCCGATCACGGCCGAGGCGGTCAAAGGCGCGATGCGCGCGTAGCGTTGCGGTAAACCATCGATCCGCCGGAAGCCGCGGCTTCCGGCGGATTTTTCATGGAGATCGCGGCTGCTCGCCCTGTTGCCAGGTTCCTAATGCCTCCGCTCAAATCCCGGTCAATCCGTTAGGGCTTCCGTTGCCATGTGGTGGAACGGGCCTTTCAAAACCAATCGTTAACAATACCCCTTAATCTCCGGGAACGACCTTCAGGTTAGATTTCCGGTGCGGTTGTACCGCGAGGTTGAGGATCGATGAGCGTTGCAGTGAAACAAACAACAGCCAGGCGTCGCCTGCTTCTGGCATCGGATCGGGTCGATCAGAGCAGGGAACTGGCGGGGATATTGCAGAGCGTTGGCGAGGTCGAATTGATCGCGACCACCGACCTGCCCGAAACGCCGTCCGAAAATCTTTCCGGCGTTGTCGTCGACATCAACCTGCGCTCGGCCGAGAGCGTGCAGCGGGTTCGCAACAAGCTGGTGGGCAAGGGCTATCGTTCGATGCCGCGGCTGTTCGTGCTGGCCGATGCGTTGCATCACGGCTCGATGCAGGCATGGGCGCTCGGCGCCACCGACACCATCGCGCGGCCGTTCGATGCCCAGGGAATTCTGCAGCGGATCCGCGCGGCGTTTCCGGATCCGCAGGAAGATGACGTCACCGCCAGCGGCAAGGCGCTGAACCGGGGCATCGAGGCTGCCCACGGCGTGATGGTCAAGATCTTCGAAAAGCTTCCGGCCGGAACGCCGCTGACGTTCAACGACGTCATGCAGGCGGAAAACCAGATCCTGAAAGCGATCAAGCGCTCGAGCTTGCGGGAATGGCTCGCCGCCGTCGGCCGCCATCATGATCACAGCTATCGCCACTGCCTTTTCGTCACCGGTTTCGCCGTCGCCTTCGCTCAGCATCTGGGGATGCGGGAAGAAGACCAGCGCCGTCTGACCCGTGCGGCGCTGCTGCATGACGTCGGCAAGGCGTTCATCCCGGTCGCCATCCTCGACAAGCCCGGCAAGCTGACCGACGAGGAGATGAACGAAATTCGTAAGCATCCGCGGCTCGGTTACGACGCGCTGGCGGCGCAAGGCAGCTTTCCGCGCGAGATGCTCGACGTGGTGCTGCACCACCATGAATTTCTCGACGGCACCGGGTATCCCGACGGCCTCAGCGGCGATCAGATCAGCGACATCGTGCGCCTGATGACCATCGTCGACATCCACGCGGCGCTGGTCGAAAAACGGGCCTACCGGCTGCCTTTCACCCATGCCAAGGCTTTTGCCATCATGGAGCAGATGGGCGGCAAGCTCGACCAGACCTTGCTGCAGGCGTTTCGTCCGGTGGCGCTGGGAACGTATTGAGGCGGCGAGCCCTGCTCGTCGCTCGTAGCCCGGATGTCGCTACGCTCATCCGGGCTACAAAATCCCTTCCTCAACTCTCGTAAGATGAAATCTCGATCAGGCTGCCGTCCGGATCGCGGCAATAGACCGAGACGAGCGTGCCTCGCGCGCCTTGCTTCCTGACCGGGCCTTCTTCGATCGCCACGCCGCAGGCGCGAAGATGCGCGACGACCTCCGCCGGCGTGGCACGGGTGAGAAAGCACAGATCGTCGCTGCCGGCGGCTTCGTGATCCGCAGTGAACCATTCGACCTTGTCGGCGCCGATCGGGCGCACATTGATCTTCTGCTGACCGAAGACCAGCGACGTCCGCGGCGTTTTGCCCGGGCCCGGATCGAAGACCCGGATCTCCATGCCCAGCACGTTCCGGTACCATTCCGCCGATTGCGCCACGTCGGCAACGTTGATCACGAGATGATCGAGCGCATGGACTTTGACTGGCATGTTATCCTTTCGTCGCGGTTCCGCGCGCGTCTGCCGCACTGGCCGTGTCACGCTTTGTTTGTTAAAAGGCGGCCGATTGTCAATTCAACGAGAGCGGACCGCGCGAAAAGCCGGTCGCCGGGGGAGAAACTGCATGGCTTTACGTCGTAGCGCGATCGGTCTGGTCGCGATCGTCATTTCCGCGCTGGCTGGCCTCGGGAGCGCCTTTGCGCTGGATTATCCGACGCGGCCGGTGCGCTTCGTCGTCGCCTACCCGCCCGGCGGCGCCACCGACATCCTGGCCCGTCTGATCGCGCAGCGGCTGTCGGAGAAGCTCGGCCAGCAATTCGTCATTGAAAACAAGCCCGGCGCCGGCAACAACATCGGCACCGAGTCGGTGATCAATGCGGAGCCGGACGGCTACACGATCCTGCTGGTCAATCCGGCCAACTACATCAATGCCACGCTCTATACCAATCTAAAATTCAACTTTGTGCGCGATATCGCGCCGGTCGCATCGTTCAATCGCGTACCCAATGTCATGACGGTCGCCAAGGACGTGCCCGCCAAGAACGTCGCCGAATTCATCGCCTATGTGAAGGCCAATCCGGGCAAGGTGAACATGGCGTCGTCCGGCAACGGCACCTCGGTGCATCTGTCCGGCGAGATGTTCATGGCGATGTCGGGCACCAAGATGCAGCACGTTCCCTATCGCGGTGCCGCGCCGGCCATCACCGACATGCTCGGTGGCCAGGTTCAGGTCATCTTCGACAACATGCCTTCCATCATCCAGCATATCCGCTCCGGCAGCCTGCGCGCGCTGGGCGTGACCACGGCGACGCGCTCCGAACTGCTGCCCGACGTGGCGCCGGTCGCCGATGCCGTTCCCGGCTACGAGGCCAGCGCCCTGTTCGGCGTCGGCGCGCCGAAAAAGACCCCGCCGGAAATCATCGAGAAGCTGAACAAGGAGATCAACGCCGTGCTGGCCGAACCGGCGATCAAGGCGCGCCTGGTCGATCTCGGCGGCGAGCCTCTGATCGGCACCCCGGAGGAGTTCGGCAAGATGATCGTGGCCGAGACCGACAAATGGGAAAAGGTCGTCAAATTCGCCAATCTGAAGGTCGAATAGACCGGCCGGGCGAACAACGCGGGACAGGATTCCAGGTCCCGCCCATCACCGCCCGATCACTCGGTCGAGCGGTGATGGCGATCATCTTGCCTTGTACAGCCGCCGATGTTGCGCCGCATAGGTGTGCGACATCCGGTTCGGCGTTTCCATCCACGGATGCAGCAGCCCGGTCTTGATGATCGCGAACGCGAATTGGTTACCCTGTCCCGGCGCGATTTTCGTCAGCAGATATGACAGCGGTCCGAGCAGCCTGGCCGCGATCTGCTTGGCCTTGTTGCCGGTGAATTCGAGCCGCTGGGTCGGGATCCGAAGGCCATAGAAGAACCGAGTCCGGTGGACCTTGCCGGGATCGTAACTGGCAATGGTGTTCCGGACCTCACGCTCGGTCCATCGATAGACGAAGTTCGGCACCGGCCCGTTGGCCACGCCGCCCGTGGTGAAATCCTCGGACACCGCTTCCAGTTCATAATCGACGGTGAAGCCCAGTCGAACCCCCATCCGCATCATGAGGCTGTCGCGCGCCTCGAAGGCAAGCGCGCATTTGCGAGCCACCCTGTACATCTCGAGCAGCGCGCGGTGCGGCGAATGGCAATGGTGGAGACCGGCGTGGACCACGACGAGGTCGAATTCTTCGTCGGCATAAGACAGGTTTTCGGCGTCCTGCCGGCTGTTCGCGGCGCCGGCGTCGACGTTTGTAACGGTCACATCGTTGAATCCGGCAGCTGCAAACGCCCTGGCATCGAGCGGTCCACCGCAAACCACCAGAACACGGTCCGAGGCGAGAACCGTTCCCTCTGAAACAAGACGGTTCAAGACTTCAACGTAAAATTCGATAGCCACGGATGCGCCCGGTTGTTGCGGCCGGACCCTAACGGCGGCGGGTAGCGACGGTCAACCTGCGGCAGCACCCCGCGACTTTCGACGTCTGCCCCGCCGGCAAAAAAACATGCGGCAGGTCTTGACGAAATCCGGCTTCGGGCCAATACTAAACCTTATGGTTAAGTATCAGGAGGCCGTCCTGGATCGCACCTTTGCAGCGCTTGCCGATCCGACGCGGCGGGCGTTGCTGGCGCGACTGGACGGAACCCAGGGCATGTCGGTCAGCGAGCTGGCGCAGCCGTTTTCGATGTCGCTTCCGGCGATCATGAAACATCTCGGCGTGCTTTCCGATGCCGGCCTGATCACGCGGTCGAAGACCGGGCGGACCGTGGAATGCCAGTTGGCCGCGCAGCCGATGGAGCAGGCGATGCAGTGGCTTAATCGCTACCAGCGCTTCTGGTCCGAACAGCTCGATCGGCTCGCCGCTTTTGTGGAGGAAGACCCATGGCCACCCCATCCAGCGCCGCTCAAGAATCAGCTCGAGACCTCTCCACGAGACCCAGCCTCACCCTCAAACGTCGTCTCCATGCGCCGCCGGCGAAAGTCTACGCCACGTGGGCCGACCCGCAAAAAATAATTCACTGGTTCGGGCCGTCGCGCGTGGTCGCAGGTTCGGTGCGCGCCGAGCTCGATGTGCGACCCGGCGGCCGCTTCCGCGTCAGCTTCACCAGTGACGACGGCGAATATCACGAGGTCGGCGGTGTCTATCGCGAGGTGATTCCAAACGCGAAACTGGTTTTCAGCTGGGCGTGGCATTCGACGCCGGAGCGGGAGTCGCTGGTGACGGTATCGTTGCAGCCGGACGGCGACGCGACGATGCTGACGCTGCACCACGCGCAATTGTTCGACCAGGCCGCATGCGATGGTCACAAACGGGGCTGGACCGGTTCGCTCGACAAACTCGAATCCTACATTGTCTGACCCATCTCAACCGCGAAAGGAGCCGACCATGCAGATGCACGACACCGTCTCACGCGAACATTGGATCGCCGCGCGCCAGGCCCTGCTGGCGCAGGAGAAGGAACTGACCCGGGCCCGCGACCGGCTCAGCGCGCAACGCCGCGCGTTGCCCTGGGTCAGGATCGACAAGCCCTATACGTTCGACGGTCCCAACGGCCGCGAAACCCTGGCGGATCTGTTC
>JAQGJF010000287.1 GCA_028290765.1 Tardiphaga sp. | reverse complement strand
CGACAGCACCACGGCCGCGTTGGCCGCCCTGGCAAGACGGCGGATCGCGGCGTCATGTACGCGGGTGCCGCCGCCGGCCTTGATCATGACCCGGGCGTGGCCGGCGATCAGATCGCAGGCGATATCGAGCGCATCGGGGGAAGCCGGGGCCACCGCCGACAGCACCGGCCGTTCCGGCAATGCAGCGAGATTGACGTCGAGCACCTGCGGCTGGGTGTTGATCGGCAGCAGCAGATAAAATGGCCCGGACTTGTAGGGATGAAACACCCGGTTCGCCCCGCGCCGCATCGCCTCGCGCAACGCCTGCGGCGTGTGCAACGTATAGGCCTCGCCGATATCCGCCGCCATGCGGCCGTAGATGCCCTGCACCGGCTTCGGCACCTGCTGCATGTTGTAGCCTTCGCCGAAGGTCGTCTCGTCGCCATAGATATGATAGACGCCGACGCCATTGGAGGCGGCCGCCAGCGATCCCGCCAGCGCCTGCAACGCGCCCGGCCCGATCGAGGTGATCACCGCCGGCGTCTCGCCATAGGTCCAGCGCAATGCTGTCGCGGCATGGGCCATCTCGACCTCGTTGCGGCAATTGATCGTTTTGGTCACGCCTTCTTCGTCATAGATGCGCAGCACGTTGCCGATGTCGGTCGAACCATGGCCGAAGATCGCAAAGAAATTCGTCACCTGCTGCTTCAGCAATCCGAGAACCAGCGCCTCCGAGAGCGAAACCGTGACCGATCGCGGCAGGGCGCCATTCGCCAGCGCCTGATCGAAACCGCCGGCCGAACGGATCGCCCGCGCCCGCGCCCGCATCGCGGCGATGCCGTCGGCGGTCTTGGTCTTCTTAACAGTCTCTTTGGCCGTCTCGTCGCGATCGACGACCGGCACCTTTGCGGTGGCAACAGGGGTCATGGTCTCGTCCTTTGTTCAAACACGCAAGCTCACACGGAACGCCGCCTTTCGGCGGCTTCCACTATCGTGCCACCTGCATTTCCGGCTCCTGGTGCGAATCCCAGCTGCGGGTTTCTTCGGTCTCGATGAAGCCGGCCTTCAATTCGGCGTTGGCGACGTCCATGTCGATCGCCCCCACCCAGCGGCCCACCACCAGTGTCGCGATGATGTTGGAGGTCAAATTGGTGGCGGCGCGGATTTCGGCCATGAAGCGGTCGACGCCGAGCAGCAGCGCAAGTCCCACCACCGGCACCGCGTCGAGCACCGGCAAGGTCGCGGCCAGCGCAATGAAGCCGCCGCCGGTGACGCCGGCGGCGCCCTTGGAGGTGAACAGCATCACGAACAGCACCGTCAGCTGGTGCCAGAGCGACAATTCGACATTGAAGGCATGGGCCAGGAACAGCACGGCCATCGTCATGTAGATTGCCGTCCCATCCATGTTGAAGGAGAATCCGCCCGGCATCACCAGGCCGACGACCTCTTTCGACACACCGACTTTTTCGAGCTTCTGCATCGAGCGCGGCATCATGGTCTCGGCGGAGGTAGCGGCGAATACGAACAGGATCTCGTCCTTGAAGTAGTTCAGCACCCGCAGGATGCCGAAGCCGGAGAGCCGCAGGAAGCCGCCGAGCACGATCAGGACGAACAGGATGCTGACGATATAGACCGACGCCACCAACTGGCCGAGGTCGAGCAGGGTCCTGAGCCCGTATTTTCCGACCGTGAATGCCATCGCGGCGAACGCCGCGATCGGCGCGAAATACATGATGATCCGGACCATGCCGAACAGGGCGACCGACGCCGAGTCGAGAAACGCCACGATCGGCTTGCCGCGCGACTGCGCCAGCGCCAGCGCGATGCCCATCAGCACGGCGATGAACAGCACCGGCATGATGTCGCCCTTGACGAACGGTTCGACGAACGAAGTCGGGATCATCGACAGGAAGAAGTCGGACAGGGTGACGCCCTTGGCCACCTTGGCGTAGCCCTCGACCAGCTTGGGGTCGAATGCGGCCGGATCGGCGTTGAGGCCGACGCCGACCTTCCAGAGATTGCCGACGATCATGCCGATGATCAGCGCCAGCGTGGAGGCAACCTCGAAATAGATCAGCGCCTTGACGCCGACATTGGCGACGCGGCGGATGTCGCCCATCTTGGCGATGCCCACGACGATGGTAGTGAAGATGATCGGGGCGACCACCACCTTGATCGCGCGCACGAACGCATCGCCATACGGCTTCAGCGAGGTCGAAAAGTCCGGATAGAAGTAGCCCAGCGCCGCGCCGAGCGCGACCGCCATCAGCACCTGCACGTAGAGCTTGCGATAAAACGGCGTCTTCACTGCCGCCGATTTTGCCGCCGGCGTCCCGGTCATCGAAATTTGGGACGCAGCGCTGTTCGCCTCGATTGCCGACATGTCGTTACCTCCTGCACGCCACTCAACGATGGCTCGTGACTTCCAATACGGGTGAATTCCGCTTCTTTTCGATTGCTTCCAGAATCCGCTCCGGCGATGCCGGCAGCGACGTGATCCGAACGCCGATCGCATCGTAGATCGCGTTCATGACGGCAGGGATGGTCGGCACCATCGCGGGTTCGCCGATACCCTTGACGCCGAGCGGACCGATCGGGTCCGGATCCTCCACGATGACCGAGGTCACGTGCGGAACGTCGAGCGAGGTCGGCAGAATGTATTTGGCGAACCCCGGCGTCGTGGTGTGGCCCTGCGCCAGTTTGTAATCTTCCATCAGGCCCTGGCCGAGCGCCTGGACGATGCCGCCCTCGATCTGGCCCTCGACGCCGCGCGGATTGACGGCTCGGCCGACGTCATGCGCGGCCCACACTCCGAGCACCTGCACCTCGCCGGTCAATGTATCGACCTCGACCTCGGCGACCTGGCAGCCGAACACATAGGCCTGCCACGGCGTGCCGCTGCCATCGACCGGACTGAGGCCGGTGTGATGCGCGGTGAAGTTGGCCGAACCGACCGCGACGACGCCACGTTTCTTGACGTGTTCGACCGCCTCCGCCATCGACTGGCGGAAATTGGTATCCACCGCCCAGATGAAGCCGTTGCCGGTCTGGATCGTTTCGGGCTCGACATCCCACATGTCGGCCACCGCCGCCACAAAGCGGCCCTTGGCCTCGCGGCAGGCGATCGCCACCGAATTGCCAATCATGTAGGTCTGGCGGGTGGCGCCGGCATGCGCCGCTTCCGGCGACCGCGCGGTGTCGTTGTCGCCGATCACGACGTCTTCCGGCCGCACGCCGATTTCCTCGGCCGCGATCTGCGCCAGCACCGTCAAAATGCCCTCGCCTATTTCGGTGACGCCGGTGACGACCTTGACGGTGCCGCCGTCATCGATCTCGACCCAGGTCCCCGCCCGGTCGACCGCGGCGGTGCGCGCGATGCCGTACCAGGCGGCGGCCATGCCGCGTCCGCGTTTCCTCGCCATCACGCGGCTCCTTTTTGCGCCGGCGGTTCGTCGGCAACGTCGCTGGCCCGCGGCACCAGCGTGCAGGACGGTCTTGTGCCCGCGCCACCGAGATCGGAACGGGTCGCGCCGCGCACATTCGGCACGCCGCTCTCCCAGCCCGACGCGTCACGCGCGGCTGTCAACACCTGCGACAGGCTGCACGAATTGAGCGGCTGCTTGGTGTGGGTCCGGTCGCCCTTGTGCATCGCGTTCTTCAAACGCAATTCGAACGGGTCGATGCCGAGCCGTTCGGCGCAGATATCGAGATGGGACTCGGTGGCGAACTGCGATTGCAGCGATCCGAACGCGCGAAACGCGCCCGACGGCGTGTTATTGGTGTAGACGCCGTAGGTGTCGATCTGCAAATTCGGGATGTTGTAGGGCCCGCCGCCGAGGATCGCACCCTTGCGGATGACGCCTTCGGTCGACAGGCCATAGGCGCCGCCGTCGTAGACGATGCGGATCTGCGACGCCAGGATCAGGCCGTCGCGGGTGAGGCCCATCTTGTAGGTCGTGCGCGACGGATGCCGCTTCGCCGTGGTGGCGATGGATTCCTCGCGGGTGAACACCAGCCGCACCGGGCGCCGGGTCTTGATCGCGAGCAGCGCCAGCATGCCCTGGTAGATCATGTCTTCCTTGCCGCCAAAACCGCCGCCGACCGGGCTCATGATCATCCGCACCTTGTTGATCGGCAGTTTCAAAATGCGCGACAGCATATGGCGGTGGTGGGTGATGTTCTGGCTCGGCGAGTGCACCGTGACCACGCCGTCATGATCGACGTAAGCCATCCCGGCCTCGGTCTCGAGATAGGCGTGCTCGACCTGCTGGGTCTCATAGGTCTGCTCGACGATCAGGTCGGAGGCGGCGAAGCCGGCCTCAATATCGCCGTTGCGGATCGGGATGTGCTTGACCAGATTGCCCGGCGCGTAGTCGTGCACCACCGGGGCGCCCGCCACCATCGCCTCGTCGGGATCGAACACCGCTGGCAGCATCTCGTATTCGACGCGGATCTTCGCCAGTGCGCGCCGGGCCGAGGCGAGATCCTCGGCGGCCACCGCGACAACCGCTTCGCCGACATAGCGCACCTTGTCGCGCGCCATCACCGGCTGGTCGGCGACAAAAACGCCAAAACCGTCCTGGCCGGGAACGTCGGCGCAGGTCACGATGGCTTCGACCCCGGGCAGCGCCTCGGCGTCGGTGACGTCGATCGAGACGATGCGGGCATGCGGATGCGGGCTGCGCAGCACCTGCACATGCAGCATGTTGGGCAGCACCATGTCGCCGGCATAGCGCAGCGCGCCAGTCACCTTGGACGGCGCATCGATGCGGCGGACGTTGACGCCGATATATTTGCCGTCATCGGCATCGAGCTCGTCGAACGCCGTGGTGGACAGCTTGCCGTTGAGATAATCCCGCGCCATCTCGACGGCGTCGAAAATCTTCTGGTAGCCGGTGCAGCGGCAGATGTTGCCGCCGAGCCGTTCCTTGATCTCCTCGCGGTCGGCCTCCGGATTGAGGCGCAGTGCCGCGGTCGCGGCCATCACCATGCCGGGAATACAGTAGCCGCACTGGCTGGCGCCGGATTTGTGGAACGCCTTCTGCACCGCGGACATCTCGCCGGATACCGCAAGGCTTTCGATGGTGTCGACCGTCTTGCCGGCGATCTTGGCGACCGGCAGCAGGCACGACTTCACCAGCACGCCGTCGACGAACACCGAGCAGGTGCCGCATTCACCGGCGCCGCAGCCTTCCTTGGTGCCGGTCATGTGCAAATCGTCGCGCAGGAAATCGAGCACGCGCTGCGACGGATTGGTCTGTCTGGAAACGCGTCGGCCGTTCACCGTCGCTGCAATGGTCAGATCAGCCATGGGCAACCTCCTCCGCGATGTCGCAGGCTGCCGTGGCGGCGCCCGCCTTCCTGATCGCCTTCGCCAGACCCCGCGCCAGGAATCCGGGCGCGACCAGCTTTCGGTATTCCTGCCGGGTGCGCGACTGCACGAAACGGTCGCAGCCCAGCATCACTTCGCGCAGCAGATCGGCGCTGACCGGCTGGCCGTTGAGGCGTTGCTCGACCTCGGTCATCCGCTTGGCCATCGGACCGACACCGCCGATCGCCAGCCGCACGTCTTTAAAGTTGCGGCCCGACGGATCCATCTTCACCGCGGCCGACAGGCAGACCACCGAGATCACCAGCGAGCGCCGGTGGCCGACTTTTTCAAAGGCGCCGCCGTAGCCGTCGAGCGCATCGCATTCGACGCCGAGCAGGATCTCGTCATGCTCCGCCGCGGTGCGGCCCGGGCCCTGGATGAAATCCTGCAGCGTCATGCCGCGGCGCTGGATATGGCCGTCGCGCAGCGCGGCGAGTTCGACCGTGGCGTTGGCCGCCAGCAGCGGCGGAATGCCG
>JAQGJF010000283.1 GCA_028290765.1 Tardiphaga sp. | reverse complement strand
CGGCCATCAGCCATGCCGAGCGCCTGCGCATGTTCAACCTGCCGCGGTCGAGCTGGCAGGATTACGACAAGTCGCTGATCTCGCAGGGCGGCGGCGTGTTCTCGCGTTCGCTCAAGGCAATCCCGCTGGCGCCGGAAGTACGGGCCCTGCTCGATCTCGACAAGCCCCAAGCCACGCCCTTCGAGGTGATGACGGCGATCCTGAAGGCACGTGTCGACCTGCTCTGGTTTGGCGGCATCGGCACCTATATCCGCGCTTCGGGGGAAAGCGATGATCAGGTTGGCGATCGCACCAATGATCCGATCCGTGTCACCGGCGCGGATGTCCACGCCCGGGTGATTGGCGAAGGCGCCAATCTCGGCGCGACCCAGCGCGGCCGCATCGAAGCGGCGCTGAAAGGCATCAAGCTCAACACCGACGCCATCGACAATTCGGCCGGGGTCAACACCTCCGACGTCGAGGTCAATCTCAAGATCGCGCTGGCGCGCCCCGAACGCGATGGTCGCCTCGGTCCGAGCGACCGCAACAGCCTGCTTGTCGCAATGACCGAGGAGGTCGGCATGCTGGTGGTGCGCAACAATTATCTGCAGACGCTGGCGCTTTCGCTGGCCGAACGCAATGGCCTGGCCGAGATCGGCTTCCTCGCCCGCCTGATGCAATCGCTCGAGCAGCGCGGCCTGCTTGACCGCTCCGTGGAGTTCCTGCCGGACGATGCGGCGCTCACCGAGCGCACGCGGCGCGGCCAGCCCCTTACGCGGCCGGAACTTGCCGTTCTGCTCGCTTATGCCAAGCTGACGCTCTACGATGATCTGCTCGCCAGCGGCGTGCCCGACGATCCCTATCTTGCCCGCGAATTGTCCCAATACTTCCCAAGCGAGGTTCGGGACAAATTCCCCGATTCGGTGGAATTCCATCGCCTTCGGCGCGAGATCATCGCCACCAATCTCGTCAATGCCATGATCAATCGCGGCGGCCCGGCTTTCGTGGTGCGCCTGATCGACGAGACCGATGCCGACGTGCCCACGATCGCCATGGCCTTCGTGGCCGTGGATGAATCCTACGGCCTCACTCGGCTGAACGACGCGATCGATGTGCTCGATAACAGGATCGACGGTCAATTGCAGCTCGGCCTCTATGCCGCGATTCAGGATCTGCTGCACTCCCGCGTGGTCTGGTATGTGCGCAATGTCGATTTCAACGCCGGTCTGGATGCGATGATCTCGCGCTTCGGCCCTGGCATCCGTGAGATCGCCGCCGGGCTCGACAATGCCCTGCCGCAGGACATGCAGGCCGGGCGCAGCAAGCGCCGACGGGATCTGAGCGATGGCGGCGTCCCGATTGAACTTGCCGGCGAACTCGCCGATCTAGACACACTGGTCTCCGCGCCCGATATCGTGACAGTCGCAGAGCGAACCGAACGCGCCATCGGCGATACGGCCGCGACCTTCTTCGCAGCCGAGGCCAATTTCGGTCTCGACCGCATCAGCGCCGCCGCACGCGGCGTGCCGGCGAACGATTATTTCGAACGTCTCGCCATCGACCGCGCCGTTGACCAGATCGCAGCCGCCGAAAGAAGACTGGTCGCCGATATGCTTGCAACCGGCCAATCCGGCCAGCAGGCCGCCGAGAACTGGCTCACGGCCCATCCTAAGGCCACGCGCATCCGCCGTTCGGTCGAGGAGATCGCTACCAGTGGCCTGACGCTCGCCAAGCTGACGGTGGCGGCGAATTTGCTGGGGGATTTGGTGAAGGGTTGAGAGCGACGCTCACGACAAGCGAGTCACGGCTGCCTCGGCGCTGCACGGTCGCAGTTTACCGAGCATCATCCTGGCCCGGCGCAAGTCGGGCGTGTCAAAACCCTCAGTGAACCAGTCATAGATCGGCGCGAGCGCATCCAAAGCCTTCTTGCGTTCGCTACGCTGGGCCCAAAGCCGGGCGAGCGCAGCGCTCGCCCGCAGTTCAAGCATCTTTGCGCCCTGGTCGGCAGCGATGTGGATCGCCCGGCTGAAGGCCGCGGCGGCTTCCTCGCGGGCGTTGTCGGAAGGGTCCAGCAGCAACAGTTCGCCACGCTCGCGTTCGATCTCGGCATTGCACCAGCTCTCAAGATTTCGCTCTGCGATTTGAGCCGCTTCGGCCACGAATCCGAGCCCGGCGGCTCGTCGTCGGGCCTTTCGCTGAGTGGCGGCAAGGAGGCAGAGATAATGCGGCATGCGTAACTCGGCGCCGGTCTCTCTGAATTCGTGTAGGGCCGCATCATAGGCCGCGAGCCCTTCTTCGAGAGAGTTTCGCTGTGCGAGGGCCCATGCTCGGATAAGCGCACTCCACGCCCCGTAATAATCGAACCGATGTTCCAAACAAAGGCTGCGAGCTTCCTCGGCGATTCTGAGCGCCGCCTCTGGCTCGCGTCGGAACTGGTGGAGCATCGCCAGGTAATCGAGCGCAAGCGCTACGCTAAAGGGGCGCGCGACTTCCCGGGCGAGTGCAAGCGCCTCCTCCGCTGCTTGCAGGGCGCGGTCAGGATAGCCGAGATGCCAGTCGCAGTGGCTGCGGTATGCGCGGCAAAACACGCCCATATGGATGCCGTACACCTCTGAATGGAAACGGCCGCGATCGTCGCCGGCCTCCATGCTTTGCTGAAACCAGTCGTGCGCGGCCCGGAATGGGCCGAGGTGGAATGTCAGTGCCCCTGCGGAATGGTAGGCCTCGGCGAGCATCGCCGGGTCACCGATCCGCCGCGCGAGGTCGACCACCTCGTCGACCAGCCGCCTCGCTTCGCGAAGATTAGCGCGGACGTGATAGACGTATCCAAGGCCTCTTATCGCGGTGAACAGATCCTTATCGTTGTCAAGCTCCCGGCTCAGCTCCTGGGCGCGTTGATAGACAGCCTCCGCGTCGCTTGACGCAAACCCCTTCGTGGCCAGGAGGGGCGCACCGAGCGCAAGTTGCAGGGACAGCTCCAATCGCGAGCGCGGCTCGCCTGGAGGAAGCGCTGCGAGACTCACAAGTCCCGACCGCAGATGCGCGATTGCTTCCACATTAGCCGACCGGGTGGCCGCCAGCCGGCCCGCCTTCAGCCAGTATCCGACCGCCTCCTCGAAAAGTCCCGCCTCGTCAAAGTGGCTGGCGACCAGCTCAGGCCGAGCTTCAAGGGTGTGAGGAAACCCTCTTTCAAGCGCGGTGGCGATGTTCGCATGCAAGTTCTGGCGACTCTTCCGCAGCAGGCTCTGATAGGCGGCGTCACGCACCAGTGCGTGCTTAAAGATGTAGGTGGTCGCCGGAGGGATGCCGCGGCGGTAGACGAGTTCGGCAGCGACCAGTCGATCTAACGCGGCCACGAGATCGGCCTCAGGCAGCGGAACAACAGCGGCAAGCAGCTCGTGGTCGAACTCGCGGCCAATACAGGCGCCGATTTGTGCGACTTCCTTGGCCGGGCCAAGCCGATCGAGGCGGGCCATCAGCGAGTCGTGCAGCGTTGTGGGTATCGCCAGCGGCGGGAGTGGCCCATCAAGAACGTAACTGTCCCCAGCGTCTCCGAGCAATCCGGATTCAAGAACAGCCTTCGTCAGTTCTTCGGCAAAGAGCGGCACGCCCTCCGTCCGCGCCAGGATCTGCTCGAGCACTTCCGGGGGCAGCGCCTTGGCGCCGGTGACCCGCTCGACCAAAGACCGGGCCTGCGCCTGCGCCAGCCGGTTCAACGTGAGCAGCGTCACATGCGGAAAGCCGGTCCAAGGCGGCGACAACTCCGGCCGGAACGTCGCGACCAGCAAAACCGGCAGGCGCTGAAAGCGCTCAACCATCTGGTCGAAGAGCTCCCGCGAAGTTGGATCGAGCCAGTGCACATCCTCAAGCACCACCAGCACGGGGCCCCGAAGGGCCAGCCCCTCGAACGGTGCGAGAAATGCGCTGAAGAGCAGGCCTTTCTTCTGCAGCGGCGACATCGCCGCAAGTGCGTGCCCTGAACCGATGTGAATGCCGAGCAGGTCGGCAAGGAGAGCCACCGCGTTGTCGGGCCTTGCCGCTGTTTCCTGAAACAGCGAGTCAAGTTTGGCGACGCGGGCTGCTGGGGCGTCATCCGGTGCAAATCCCGCCGTGCGCTCGAGCTGCGCGATGAAGGGAAAGAACGCGCTATTGGCGTGATGTGGCGAGCATGCATAGCTGAACACCGCCTTCGAATCGCCCTGAATCCGCTCGCGGAGCGCCAGCACCAACCGCGACTTGCCGATGCCGGGTTCGCCTGAAATGAGGGCGACGTGTCCGCTCCCTTCCTGTACTTGCCGCCAACGCGACAGCACGAGGTCGAGTTCCTCGTCGCGGCCGACGAGTGGGGTGACCCGTGTGCCATGAAGGGCTTCAAATCGGCTTTCGGCCCTTCCTTCGCCGATCACCCGCCAAGCCAAAACCGGTTCGGCGAAGCCCTTGAGCGAGGACGGCTTGAGCGCAGAGAGTTCGAAAAGGTCACCGAGAATCCGCCGCGTGGTCTCGGCGATGACCACCGCACCGTTCTCGGCGAGCCCCTGCAATCGAGCCGCGAGATTAGGTGTCTCGCCCGCTATCCCACGTTCCTGCGCCTCGCCCATGCCAACAAGGTCGCCGATCACCACCAGCCCGGTAGCGATGCCGACGCGCGCACTTAGGCGCTTGCCGGCTGCCGTCAGTTCTGAAACGCTATCGACCAGGGCGAGCCCCGCCCGCACCGCCCGCTCAGTGTCGTCCTCATGGGCCTGGGGATACCCGAAGTAGACGAGGGCGCCGTCGCCCAGGTATTTGGCGACAAATCCACCATGGCGGCCGGCTACATCATCGACGCGCGCAAAATAAGCTCGCAGTAGTTCCTGAAGATCCTCCGGGTCAAGGCGGGCGGATAGCGCGGTCGAGCCGACGAGGTCACAAAACATTACGGTGAGATGTCGCCGCTCGCCCCGATGCGGAACCGTTAGGTCTGCCACCTCCGACTGCGCTGCCGCGAGTTCGCCAACCGCGTGCAGGATCTTCCGCCGGTGGCCAACTGCCGAAACCCCGATCTCCTTCAGGTCGTCGGCGGTCAGGCGGCGCAGAACGTCGAGGTCGACGCCGTGGTCGTAAAACGCCTGCTCGTATGACTGCAGGCCGAGGCCGCGCAGCCACTGCCCGATATTCAATTTGCCTCCGCGCGGGCTCGGCTCGCTTTTGTTCGAACGCCTTCGCCCGTCTGTCCGTTACGCTTTCGGTTGCACGTTCTGGTTCAGCCGAAACAGGTTGCCCGGATCATATTTGGCCTTTAGCGCCGCCAGCCTCGCGTAGTTGCTGCCATAAGCCCCCGGCACGCGCTCCGTCTCGTCATCCGGCATGAAATTGACGTAGACGCCGCCGGTCGCGTGCGGCGCCGTCGCTGCGAAGAATTCACGAGCCCATTTGATTGCGGTCTGCTCGTCGCCGCGTTCGCGCCACCTTGTATGCACGTTCATCACGAAATTGGCGTCGCGGTGCGGGTAGGCGGTCGCGTCAGCGCCAATGCGGCTGCTGGCTCCGCCGACCTGTCCGATGAAGATCTCGCATTCCTCCGTCGGCAATGTCCCGACATAATCGACCAGGGTGTCGAGCAATCCATCGCTGAGAGCCGTAAAATTGTGCGACTTCCAGTAGTTGAACGCCCCGGGCGTAAGCAGCGGATCGAACGCCGTCTGCCAAGCCGCGTAGGGCTGTACGCCGATCACGTCGGCGATCGGCTCGCCGAGTGCGCGAAGCGGCGCCAGCGTCCTCTCCGCATTCGCTGGCTCGCCGGCATAGCAGACGGCGAAGACCAGGATCTCCTTCCCGTGCACCTCGGCGGGCAGGAACGGCAAAGGGGGCGCTTTGCGCAGCACCACCCAGACGGTGAGCTCGTCGGGAGCGGCCGCCGCCACTTCGCGATAGCCGGCAAGAAGCTCGCGGGCGCGCGCAAACGGGTGGACGATCAGGCCCGATGCGACGTTGGGCCCGACCGGATGCAGTTTGAACTCGAACGACGTCACAACGCCGAAATTGCCGCCACCGCCGCGGATGGCCCAGAACAGGTCTGGGTTCTCCACCGCGCTTGCCTGAACGAGAGCGCCGTCGGCGGTCACCACATCGGCGGAGATTAGATTATCCACCGTGAATCCGAATTTGCGGCTGAGCCACCCGAAGCCGCCGCCGAGTGTGAGCCCTGCTACTCCCGTCGTCGAATTGATGCCGAGCGGCGTGGCAAGACCGAAGGCTTGCGCCTCTTTGTCAAACTCACCGAGCGTGACGCCTGGCTCTACCCGCGCGGTGCGCTTGTCGGGGTCGACGCGGACGGAGCGCATCGGCGACAGGTCGATAAGAAGCCCGCCCTCGCAAACCGCGCTGCCGGAAATGTTGTGGCCACCGCCGCGCACGGCCACGAGTAAACCGTTGTCGCGGGCAAGGCGCACCGCCCGCATCACGTCGCTTGCGCCGCCGCAGCGCACGACGGCGCCTGGCCTGCGGTCGATCATGGCGTTCCAGATCGTCCGCGCCTCGTCGTAACCGGCTTCGTCCTGCAGACATAAGCTGCCGCGGAGCAGTGGCCGCAGCGCTGTCAATGTGTCGGTTGAAAGGGCGATCGTTTCGCCCTCGAGCCCGCGGAACTGAAGGTCGGTCATGGCAGCCTCCTTTAGGGTTCTCGGGAGACGAAGGCCGCTGGTTCCTGATGCCCAAGAGCCGGCCGGCCCAATAAAATATGATCCGTCGCATTCAGAGAGGTGCAATCTGCTTTCGCAAATTCCACGCCCGGACTCCGAAAGGGTCGTCACGAGCGGCCAGCCTCCGATAGGTAACAAGATCACTTCCCTCGAGTGTAGGGCTTTCGCCGCGGCGCCGGTCAGCGTCCGTACCTGCTCCCATGGGCAGCCTTGTGCCAACACCGGCATAGATATACCGGTCGCCGAATGCTTGTTTCAGCGCCGCAAACGTTGGCTCGCCGGTGCAGTGACCTGGAGCGATGCTCTCCACCTTGAAGTTGTCTTTGACAGCCGCAACCGCCCTGGCAATGACTTCATCCGTCGCGGCGACGAGGTGGAAGCCGCCGGCGACCAGGCGAATCTTGGGATTGATTGCTGCCGTCGCTTCTATGATCTTCTCAATTCCCGGATGTGAGCAACCGACAACGAGTACGACACCATTCGGCGTGTTGACGGCGAGAGATAATTCCTTCAGCTCTCTCGTGCCGGGGACGTCGGACACAAGCGCTATTAACGTGACACCCGGGGCCACTTCGGTTGTCTTGTCGATGAGTTCGAAATTGGCGCCCTGCCAGGCGGTTCCGAACTTCATGACCTCCGGTGGTCTTCCATCGTAGTAGCGCATTTCCGCCGACAGCGACGCGTCCTTGCGATAAAAGCTGGACGGCAGCGACGAGCCGTAAATCCCGAAACCTTCCTTGGGCGCGTAGATCTTCACTTTCGGGTTGACGCTCAAGACGTGACTTAGGCCGGCCATATGGTCTGAGTGGCGATGAGATAAGACGACAAAATCAAGATTGGTCAAGTCAACGCCACTTGCTTTCACGTTCTCGGCAAAAATGTCGCGATCATTCCCTGTGTCGAATAGAATGCGCTTGCCTGCAATCTCCACCAGCGCGGAAAAACCCCAATCCTTCTTCATTGAGGCGTCTTTGCCAAAGGCATCATAAAGGATCGTGATTTGCCCATCGGAATCTGCAGCAAAAGCAGTTGCATTGGGTTGAACGACGGTCGTACTCGCGAGCGCACCCGCAAGAAACAATGCTGCATGGAGTTTCATGTCATTTCTCCCTTATGTCCGGGAAAACGTAATGCGGGTTGCTGTCCGACAGTTAGCCGAAACAAGCGACCGCAAACCTTGGCCAACGGTCGGATAAGGGCGGCCCTAAGCGGGACTGACCTCCCAGCCCGGGGTTGGACATGTCGTTCGCGCCGGAACAGCGTTCAACTGGCT